>JALVAQ010000230.1 GCA_027011095.1 Bacteroidales bacterium | reverse complement strand
TATGACCTTGGGAATTGCCTCTCTTTTTATGCCCGGCCTAATGGGGGTTATTGCTGACCGGTGGCTAAGTCCCAATAAGTTGTATGCATTAGTTCATATTTTAGGGGCATTTTTACTATTTCTTGCTGCTCGGCAAACCGAGTATAATTCATTGTATTGGGTTATGCTGTTTTATTTGTTGCTTTATATGCCTACTATTGCCCTCGACAATACGATTTCATACTGTCTTTTGGAAAGAAACAAATACGATATTGTAAAAGTGTTTCCACCCATTCGTGTGTGGGGAACTGTGGGCTTTATTCTCGCTGTATGGGTTATCGACCTGTTAGGGTGGGGGTTAAGTAATAAACAGCTTTACTTCTCAGCAGCATTTTCATTAATATTGGGTGTTTACTCACTATCGTTACCCAACTGCGGCATTGTTAAAAGCGCAACTAAAAAAACATTAAGTCAGGCATTGGGTGTTGATGCTTTAGTGCTTTTTAAGAATAAAAAAATGGCGATCTTTTTTATTTTTTCGATGTTGCTGGGAGCTGCGCTTCAAATAACTAATATGTGGGGCGAGGCTTTCCTGCATGATTTTGGTAAGATTGCTCAATTTAAAGAGGCTTTTGCTGTAACGCATAATGGAATATTAATGTCGATTTCCCAAATTTCAGAAACGCTGTTTATTCTTACCATTCCATTTTTTTTGAAAAAATACGGTATTAAAAAAGTAATGCTGATGAGTATGTTTGCATGGGTATTACGTTTTGGACTTTTTGGAATAGGTTCGCCTGTGGGATTGGGATTGTTTTTCTTAATCCTTTCGATGATTATTTATGGTATGGCTTTCGACTTTTTTAATATCTCAGGTTCGTTGTTTGTTGAAATGGAAGCAGAGCCAAAAATACGGGCCAGTGCTCAGGGGTTATTTATGATTATGACCAATGGATTTGGTGCTATGATAGGGGCTTATGGAAGTGGTGTAATTATTGATTCATATACCACTAATGGAATTAGCAATTGGCAGAATATTTGGTTTATTTTTGCTGCATATGCACTTGTGGTTGCCGTGGCATTTGCCCTTTTGTTTAAATACAAGCACAATCCGGAATCGCTAAAGGAGTTTAATCATTAATTTGGCAAAGCGTTAAATATTTATTTTCTGTCGTGTAAATTATGCCATTAGATTAGCTAATTCTATCCAATAGAATTAACATCAGGAAAATACATTGGCAGGTTTTATTTTACCTCGCTACCGTTGCTAACTTGCTGATCAGGGGCAACAAATACGAGTTTTCCGTCTTTGTCTTCGGCCATTAAAATCATGCCCTGCGATTCGATGCCACGCAGTTTTCGGGGTTTAAGATTTACCAATATGGAAACCTGTTTGCCAACTATCTTTTCAGGGTCGTAATATTCGGCTATGCCCGAAACAACGGTTCTTTGGTCGATGCCGGTATCAATTTTTAATTTGAGTAGTTTTTTTGTTTTGGCAACTTTTTCAGCTTCCAAAATGGTTCCTGTACGGATGTCCATTTTCATAAAGTCGTCAAATTCAATTTCCGGTTTGGCAGGGGCTGCTTTTACTTCAGCCAACTCGTTCTGTTTTTTAGTGTCGAGGAGTTTTTGAACCTGGGCTTCCACCTGGTTGTCTTCAATTTTTTCAAACAAAAATTCAGGGTTGTTAAGCAGGTGTTCTGCCATTAAAAAGTCAGTATTGCCCGCATCAGACCACTTTTTGTTTTTTAGATTAAGCATCTGATATAGCTTTTCCGAAGTAAAGGGCAAAAAAGGTTCCGACAAAACAGCGAGGTTCGCTGCAATTTGCAACGAAATGTTCATTACGGTTTTAACCCGGTCGGGATTGGTTTTAAACACCTTCCAAGGCTCGTTTTCGGTAAGATACCTGTTTCCGAGGCGGGCAAGGTTCATCAATTCACCGAGGGCTTCGCGGAACCGGTAGAGTTCGATACTACGGGCAATTTTATCGGGAAACACACGCATAGCTTGTAAGGTAGCCTCATCTTCTTCAGTAAGGCTGTTACGTTGGGGCACCACGCTGTCGAAATATTTTTTGGTAAGCACCAACGTTCTGTTTACAAAATTTCCAAACACAGCGAGCAGCTCATTGTTGTTGCGTGCCTGAAAATCTTTCCAGGTAAAATCGTTGTCTTTGGTTTCGGGTGCGTTGGCAGTAAGCACATAACGCAATACATCCTGCTTTCCGGGAAACTCTTCGAGATACTCGTGCAGCCACACAGCCCAGTTGCGAGAGGTGGAAATTTTGTCGTTTTCCAAATTCATAAACTCATTGGCAGGCACATTGTCGGGCATGATATATGAGCCTTCGGCTTTTAACATCACCGGAAAAATAATACAATGAAATACAATGTTGTCTTTCCCGATAAAATGAACCAGTTTACTATCATCCGATTTCCAGTAAGGCTCCCAGTCTTTGCCACTCTTTTCGCTCCATTCCCTTGAAGCCGAGATATAGCCGATGGGTGCATCAAACCATACGTACAGCACTTTTCCGGGTGCATCATCCAAAGGAACCTTTACGCCCCAGTTCAGGTCGCGGGTAACGGCACGTGGCTGTAAACCCTGGTCAATCCACGATTTAACCTGTCCGTAAACATTCGATTTCCAATCGTCTTTATGGCCTTCTAAAATCCATTTTGTAAGCCATCCTTCATATTCATTTAAAGGCAGATACCAGTGTTTTGTCTCTTTTAAAACCGGAACATTCCCGCTTAAAGCCGATTTGGGATTGATTAACTCAAGCGGGCTGAGTGAGGTTCCGCAGCTTTCGCACTGGTCGCCATAGGCTTTTTCGTATCCGCAATGCGGACAGGTACCGGTAATATATCTGTCAGCTAAAAACTGATGATTTTCCTCATCATAATATTGTTCGCTGCTTTTTTCAATAAATTTCCCATCATCATAAAGCTTTTTAAAAAAGGCCGAAGCTGTTTCGTGGTGGATGGGTGCCGAGGTACGCGAGTAAACATCGAAGGAGATGCCAAAATCTTCAAACGATTTTTTAATAATGCCATGATAGCGGTCAACAATATCCTGGGGCGAAACCCCTTCCTTGCGCGCTTTAATGGTAATGGGAACTCCGTGTTCGTCGGAGCCGCCGATAAATAGCACATCTTCGCCTTTTAACCGAAGGTAGCGTGCGTAAATATCAGCAGGAACATAAACCCCTGCAAGGTGCCCTATGTGGATAGGGCCGTTGGCGTATGGTAAAGCGGATGTAATGGTATATCGTGCCGGTTTTTTATTCATGGTTGTATTTTTAAAAGCTGCAAAGTTAAATAATTGCAGCGAAAGAAAGGAGAGGTATTTTTGCCATTTAAATATTGTGGTGCCGCAACGCCTGCTTCAATCGAAAAAATATGGTATTTTTGCCTTAAAACTAAACATTACAGTTCTTATGACGAAAAAAACGGCCGGTAGTTTATTTTTAATGATTTTATTGTTTATAACCTTCTTCACCGGAAAAGCTGTTGCACAGGATACTGTTTATATGTCGTTATCCACGGCAGTTGATAGTGCACTTATAAACAACAGTAAAATACGCAGGTTTAAACAGGCAGTTGCCGAAAAGGAGTATATGCAAAAGGCCTCCACAGGAAATTTTTTACCTTCGGTTGATGTTGTTGGCGGATACACTTATTTTAGTGCCAACCCCGAAATTAACATGAGCCAGGTGAAAGAGTCAGTGGATGATATGTTTGGGAAATATGGCGTGGTAATTGCCAAAGAGTTGAACCTTTCGGACGAATCGCAAGAGGTAATTTATAATAAAATTGTTGGCGGATTGGGTGAGTTACCTGCTTATAATGTGGTTATCGACCAGCAAAATTACCCAAACCTTAATGTTGTTGCCACGCAACCCCTGTTTACGGGAGGCAAGATAATTGCCGGAAGACGATTTGCCAATGCCGAACTTCAGTATGCTCATGATGAGCTGAATAAAGTTTCCAACGAAATTGTTAAGGAGACCGTTGAACGTTATTTTGGGGTGGTGTTGTTACAACAGGTTGTAAAGGTTCGTAAGCAGGTAGTGCAAGGTATGAAACGGCATGAAAAGCAAGCTGAGCGAGCCATTGAAATAGGGGTAATTCCAAAACACGAGCTGCTTAGGGCTAAGGTGGCTGTTGCCAATGCCGAGCGCGATTTTACCGACGATCAAAACAAGTTGGAGCTGGCCAGGCTGGCGCTAAAATCAAGCCTGGGCTTGCCCGATACCGTTGTGGTACTTGTAACCGACAGTCTTAAATTTAAACTACTTTCCACCAATCTTGAAGATGTAAAACAGATGGCCCGAATAAAGCAGCCTGTTTTTAAAATGATTGGCCAGAAAAAAATAATGGTCGAACAAAAGCATGCGGCCGAGCTGTCGGAGTTTATGCCGCAAATTGCTGCCTGGGGACAATACAGTGCTTTCAGAAACGAATATCCGGTTATTATGCCCCCTTTTATGATTGGGATACAGGCGCATCTCAATATTTTTCACGGGATGCAGAAATATAACAAACTCAAATCGACAAAATTTTTGGCTGAACAGGTTGACTTGGCTGACAAGTATGCCCACGAGCAGGTTAATTTGTGGGTTAACAAATCGTGGCGCGATGCCAACTATAAAAAAGAACGTTATTTAAAAATGAAACCTTCGGTTGAACTTGCCCGGAAGAACATGGTAATTAATGAAAAGAGATTTGAAGAAGGACTCGGAAAGTCGATTGATGTAATCGACTCGAAATTACTTTACGAAGCCGCCGAGGTGGAGCGATTAAAGTCGTTGTATGATTACTACCTTGCTCTTACCGATCTTTATCTTGCCACCGGAGTTCCTCAAAAAGCCGTTGAATTGTTAAGTACAAAATAATTTTAAATATGAAGTTTACTAAAAGTACCCTCGCACTTATTATTCCCGTTGTTGTAATTATTGTGGCTGTTGTGTTGCTTATTCTGCAAAGTGATGACGACTCTGACAACATTATGTTGGGCATGTTTGAAACCCCTACGGTTAATGTATCATCAATGATTCCGGGAAGGGTAAAAACTATTTTAGTTGACGAAGGCGACAGCGTTGAAAAAGGACAGCTGGTTTTTACCCTGGAAACAAAGGTTATGGATGCTAAAGTAGGACAGGCCAAAGGATTGGTTAAGGCTGCCGAGTCGATGGTTGAGCGTGCCAAAAGCGGCGCCCGCAAAGAGGAAAAAGCAGCACTTAAAAATCAGTTTAAAATGGCCAAAAGCCAGTTTGATTTTGCCGAAAAAACGTACAAACGGTTTCAGCTTCTTTATGTTGACAGCATTATTTCAAAGCAGGAGATGGATGAGATGGAGTATAAATACAATGCGGCCAAAGATGCCATGAATGCGGCCAAAGCACTTTACGACATGGCTGAAAACGGCGCACGTAAAGAGGATATTGATGCCGCTTATGCATCATACATGCAGGCAAAAAATGTTTACGATGAGGCCATGGCCTTTTACGAACAGCTTGATATTAAAGCACCTGTTGCGGGTATTGTGAGCAGTAAAATTGCCGAAGAAGGCGAGGTGATGGCTCCCGGATTTCCGGTTATAACTTTAATGATTCCCGAAAAAATTTACGCCGTTTTAAATGTTAGAGAAGACAGGCTGCCGCACTTTAAAAAAGGCACTAAGTTAAAGGGTGTTGTTCCGGGGCTGGGCAACAAAGAAATTGAAGTGGAAGTAAGTTATATTGCCGTTATGCCCGATTTTGCCACCTGGGCACCCACCAAACAGAAGGGGGAGTTTGATTTAAAAACCTTTGAAGTCCGCTTAAAACCCACCGGACATTATGTCGATCTTCGTCCAGGAATGACCATACGGATAAAATTATAGCGGATAAACCAGCTGCTTATTAGTAACACCACATTATAATAACGCTACCCCGAACGGATGAAATACTTTGCATTTATAAAAATTGCACAACGTGAAATTGAGTTGATTTCTCAGAATAAATCGGCTCGTACGTTGCTGGTATTTCTGCCGCTGGTACTCTATTTCTTTTTGGCGTTTATTTATCAAAAGGGTGCCTTAAGAGAAATCCCGGTTGCGGTTTACGATGGCGACCATTCAGCAATTTCGCGAAAGGTTGTGTCGTTTATCGAAAGCTCGGCAGCCATGAAGATTACCTGTTACTTATCGTCGGAAGAGGATGTAAAACATTTCTTTTTGCAACATGACGAACATGCCATTTTTTATATCCCCAAAGGATTTTCAAACGATATTTACAAAAACCAACCCACCCGGTTAGTGGTTTACACCAATTCATCCAATATTGTTTACGGTAATATACTGTATCGTGAGGGAGCTGTTATTTCAACCACCGTTTCAAGCGGAATAATTTTAACCCGTCTTGAGCATGTTGGAATCAATCATAACGAAGCTATGGGATTGGTAATGCCTGTGATTACTCATGCGAAAACCCTCTTCAACCCGTGGTTTAACTATCTGTACTACCTGTTGCCGGGGTTAATGACGGTGCTTTTGCAAATGTTTGTCTTTTTTGTGGCTACACGGGCGTTTAACCACGAAATAGCAACCGGAACTTTTAGCGAGCTGGTGAGTCTGTCGGGAAATAGCCCGTTGCAAATGCTTTTGGGTAAAGGGTTGGCTCATACGGCAATGGGACTTGGTATTGTTATGCTAATCGGATTAGTATTTCTGGCGTTTGGTATTCCTTTTATGCATCTTGAAGTTGAGCTTATTTTGTTGTTTGTAATTTTAGTGGTGGTGAATGTTTTTCTGGGTTTTATGCTTTCAACCACATTGGACGAGGAGATTTTTGCACTGGATGTTGCCTTTTTTTACAACTCTCCCGCTTTTGTTTTCAGCGGGTTTACCTTTCCCATGTTCGGGATGCCGTTTTTTAATTCTACCTATGCGCAGTTTATTCCATATACCCATTTTTTACATGCCTTTTTTAAGCTTTATCAAATGGGAACCCCTTTAAGGTATATTGTTCCCGATCTTGAGATTCTCGCTCTGTTTTTACTGGTGGGATTTGTAACAAGTTGGACAGCCCTTAAGCTTCGGCTATCGGGATGGAACCGGAACCAACAAAAAATGGTTATGGAGGCAGTGTTATGAAGAGCGTAAAAGGAATCCTTCAAATTATTAAAGCTGAATTGAATTTGGTAATTGCCGATCACAGCATCTTGTTAACGGTACTTATTGCCCCTCTTTTGTATGCACTGTTTTTGGGAACCATCTATATTAAAAAAGATATTAACAGAATTTCGTTTGCGGTGGTTGATATGGATAACAGTGCTACCACCATGAAACTAACCCGGTTGCTGTCGGCAAGTTCAAAAGTGGATGTAAAAGCAAAGCTGCACAGTTATTTAAAAGCGGAAGATTTGATGTTTAAACAAAAAATTACGGGTTTTTTGTATTTCCCTGCCGGGTTTGAGAAAGCGCTAATGAGGCTCGAAGGAGCCAATGCTACGGTTTATTTAAATACTACCCGGTTTTTACCATCCAACGACTTAAACAAAGCCATTAATATGGTTATGCTAACTGCAGGTTCGGGTGTTCGGCTTCGCTTTTTCGAATCAAACGGCATCAATCCCAAACACGGCATGGAGCTTATCAATCCCATATTGCCCGAGGTGAGGGCTATTTACAACCCTACCAATAATTACGGTGATTTTTTGCTGCCGGGGCTGCTGTTTTTAATTTTGCAACAAACGCTGCTAATTGGTATGGGCGAAAGTGTTTCAAAGGACAACGAGCTGGATAAGTTAAGGGGATATGTTTGCAAAAAAAATGGTGTTTTACAATATATGGTGGGCAAACCTGCCTACTACCTGTTTCTCTACTTCGCCTATTTTATGATTTTCTTTTTTGGTGTTTATCCCTTTTTCGGATTACACATTACGGGTAGTATTCCGGCGTTATTTTTAACGGGAATGGTGTTTGTAATGGTGGTCAGTGTGTTGGCTATTCTTTTGGGAACCTTTGTTAAAAGCCAAATCCGTTATATGGAAATTATGGCTTTTACAACCTATCCGTTTTTTCTTACTTCAGGTTATTCGTGGCCGGTAACAGCTATGCCGCAACCTTTGCAATGGCTTGCTCAGGTAATACCGACTACCCATTTTTTACATGCCGGAACGCGGCTTGTGGTGATGAGTGGAACGTGGAATGATGTAGCTGTCGATGTTTACAAGCTGCTGATACTGTTGGGTCTGTTTTCAGTGTTAGCTGTGTGGCGGTTGTGGGTGATGAAAAAGCAATATACAAAACAATTAAAAGCAGCTTAAATTTACAGTCGGTTGTACACCATAAAAAAAGCCGCTAAATAGCGGCCTTTTTTAACAAAACCAAAATCAACTTTACTTCGAAAAAACGTAATCAACTTCTGCTCCGGCATGACAGCTAACGCATGCACCATTCATTAGTGCTACCCCTCTCATGTCGTTTCCCTGTTCATCCTTGGCAATGGTACCGTCGGAGGTTAAAACAAACCACTCCCAGTCACCGCCTTGCGTGTTAAAGCTATTGCCTCGTTTTACCATGGCGGTAATCATATTTACCGTGCCTTCATCATTTTTCGATTCTTTTACAATTACAGCTCCAACCGGATACGTTCCTCCCGAAGCTGCAACATTATCTTTAAAATAAATGTACCGAGTTACTGTGCTGTCGTTACCAGAATGAGCAGCTCCCAACGAGGGGTCGGGGCCGTTATTTTCTGCAACTTTTGTAAACGATTTAAACCCTGTAAAAGTTTGATTATTGGCAACAAACTCTTGTGGGACTTCTTCTTCTTTTTTACAGGAAGTACTTAATAAAAGCCCCGACAAAAGTAGTGTAAAGGCAAAAAATAATTTCTTATTCATAATAGTTTGGTTAATTAATAATGCTGATTAGTCGTTTGTTTTTTTAATTCCTTACTTTATAATTTACTTTTTTTTAAACTATATATTAGG
>JALVAQ010000229.1 GCA_027011095.1 Bacteroidales bacterium | reverse complement strand
GAGTTTGACACTGTGATGCACTCCTGCTCACCATCATTACATGCCAATTCTATTTCATTATTTTTAATAGTAATATAGCTGCTGTTCCAAATGCCTATGCCACTTGAAAATGTGTTGAAAGTATAATTATTTTCAATAATAATATGATGGGAGTTTTCCGTCCAAATGCCTGCATAATCGGCATCCGTAATTGTAAAGCCTTGTATTTTAACATAACTTTTGTCAGAAAGGTCAAACAGTCCATTCCATGAAGCTCCCCATGATATACCGGTTCCGGTAATGGTAACAACTTCATTATTAAAACCGGAAAAAACTATATAGTTATCACTGGTTCCTGAATGCTGAACGATAACTCTTTCATTGTAAGTACCAGCTTTCACAAAAACCGTATCGCCGGCAACAACCGTATTTGCCGCTTTCTGTATGGTAGCCCAGGGTTGTGTTTCGGTACCCGGATTTGTATCGTTTCCGGTAGGTGCAACATAATAGGTGTTTGCATAACTTCCAAATGAAGTGATAAACAGTAAAATGTTTAGAAAAACTATTTTCATGGTTTTAGGTTCTGTTTTGTATTTGTTACAGATAGATAACTACGTAACAAAAATGTGAAATACAGACAGATACAGAACCTTGTTAGTGCCATACCAATCCGTTTGGGTGTAAGTTCCCTTTATTTATACAATCCCAGCAGCACCTTTTCGTGGGTGATTGGCGCCGTAGTGTTGAGCTTATAATCTTCCCGGAATGCGCGCATGGCATCCTGAATGGCAAAAAAGGCTCCTATTCCGTAATTAAAGGGTGGCTCACCAACGGCTTTCGATTTTAGGATTGCCCGTTCATTTCCTTCCGATTTCAGGTCGCTGATGCGTATCTCTTTTGGAGCCGAGTAAATATCGGGAACCTTATAGGTTGATAATGAATTTGACAGGAAGCTACCCTTTTCATCAAAAACGAGGTCTTCAATGGTCATCCAGCCAATACCCTGCACAACGGCGCCTTCAACCTGACCGTGATCGATGGTTTCATTCATTGATTTACCAAAATCGTGGACAATATCAACATTTTCTATTTTATATGTTCCTCTTAATATATCAACAACAGCAGTAATGCCGGCCATGCCAAAAACATGATAGGCAAAGGGATGTCCCTTTTCCAAATTTTTGTCAAAATGAATTTCAGGAGTGGCATAATGGCCGTTTTCGGTAAGTCCCACCCGTTCAAGATGTGCAGTCATTACAAGCTCTTCCCAGGTTAATGAAGTAACTTTTCCACCGTTTATTACCTTTTCATTTTCTATTTTAACATTGTTTGCTTCGGCATCTAACATTTTGGCAGCGACCAATATCAGGCGTTCTTTCAGCTTATTACAGGCTATCTCAAGCGCTTTTCCGTTAAGGTCGGCACCGGAGCTTGCAGCAGTGGGAGAGGTGTTTGAAACCCGGGTAGTGTTGGTGGTTTCTATTTTTACCCTGTCAACATTTACCGATAGCACCTGTGCGGCCACCTGCATCATTTTAGTGTTTACACCCTGTCCCATCTCAACAGCCCCGGTACTTATCCCTATGCTGCCATCCTGATAGATGTGAACAAGTGCCCTTGCCTGATTCATTGATTGGTTGGTAAATGAAATACCGAAACAGATAGGCATCAATGCAAATCCCTTTTTAGTAAGTCTGTTTTGAGCGTTATAGGTTTGTACCGACTCTTTAATTTTTTCAATGTCAAATGTTTCATCAAACTGTTTCCATACTTTAACGGCATTGTCTTCATCGGGTGATTGTCCGTAAGGAAATGTCTCTCCCTGTCGGATAAGACTATTTTTTTGAATTACATCGGCCTTAACTCCGATTGCTTCGGCAGCTTTGGCAATGGCCGTCTCCATTAAAAACATCCCCTGGGGAGCGCCAAATCCTCTAAAGGCCGTGTTGGGAGGCAGATTGGTTCGGCAGCTGTAAACCGTTCCTCTGACATTGGGAATGTAATAAGCGTTGGTAATGTGAAACAGTGTCCGTTCTAAAATAGCCGGTGACAGGTCGGTGGCAGCGCCTCCGTTTTGAAAATAATCGACTTCAAAAGCGACAATCTTAAGCGATTTATCCAACCCGATGGTAAAGTCATATTCGTAAGGATGGCGTTTTCCTGTTATCATAAGGTCGATGTGGCGCGGAAGAATAATTTTTACCGCCCTGTGTGTAATATATGTCCCCAACGATGCCATAACGGCCCAGGGTGTTGCCTGGTCTTCTTTACCGCCAAAACCGCCTCCAAGACGATTTACATCCACTTCAATTTTGTGCATTGAGCAGCCCAATACGCGTGCAGTTATACGTTGTACGGCGGTAGGTCCTTGCGTGGAGGAAAACACTTTGATGTTGCCGATTTCTGACGGAAGGGTATAAACGCCTTGAGTTTCAAGGTATAAATGTTCCTGTCCTGCGCTCGATGCACTCCCATTAACAATGTATTCGCATTCATTAAAGGCGATGTTCACATCTCCCTGCCTGAAGGTTCGGGGAGGAACCAGAAACGATTTGTTTTTCGCAGCTTCTCTCGGACTTGTTACAGGCTGCTTCTCTTCGATATCGAAAACAACTTTTCCGGCAGCTTCCCAGGCAGTGTCGTAATCGTTGGCAAGAATAAGCGCAACTGGCTGTCCTTTAAAGTGTATCTCGGGATCGGCAAAAAGCTGTTCGTCCTGAACGATGCTGCCAATCTGATTTTCTCCCGGAATATCAGCAGCTGTCACAATACGCACAACACCGGAAGTGCTTTCTGCCCTGGAATAGTCGATGTTTCGGATGATACCGTGAGCAACGGGTGAAACAACCACAGCACCATGCAAGGTTCCCTGCTGTTCGGGAATATCATCAATATAAATGGATTGGCCGGTAACATGGCCTCTTGAATCAATATTTTTCATGGTAATTAAGCTTTCAAAACCGGTAAAACAACATCAGGGGTAAACACCTTGGGAAACATTTCCATAAAGTGGGCAAAGAAAAGCTGTCTTAACAACAGCCGTTTGTAGAGAATACTTCCCCGCACATCACCAATGGGGCTGACCTCCTCCTGCATAACTGCTTCGGCATCCAACAGGGTTTGAACGGTTAACGGTTTTCCCGTCAGGAAATCCGAAGTCTCTGAGAAAAATTTTGGTACAGGAGCAATGCCGCCTGCTGCCAGGGAGGCTGAAAAAATAGTATGGTCTTTCACTTGTACATTGATGGCCGAATTAACACTGGCAATATCAAGATGCAACCTTTTACTTACCTTTTCAAAGTTTACAAAATGGTGCTTTCCGGGTAGTTCAAATTCGATGGTTTCAATAATTTCACCTTCGGATAAATCAAGTTTTTTGTAGTCTAAAAAGAAATCTTTTAGTTGAATACTTCGCTTTTCTCCTGAGGTGGACAACAGAGTAAGAGAAGCCTCCATGGCCAAAAACAAAATACTCATATCACCAATAGGAGAGGCGTTTACAAAATTTCCGGCCAGGGTAGCAGTGTTTCGAATCTGCTCAGATGAAATGAGTTTAAACCACGTTGTCAGTTTTGGAAAAGCAGTTGTTAGCGGTTTAGAACCAAGCAGGTCGTTAACCGTTACCGAGCCACCCGTAATTATTTTATTGCCTCTATGTATTATACGGTTTAAATGAGGTATATCTTTGGTAAGGTTCAGTGCCGAAACCTTTACCTCGCCCGGTTTTTGAACCATCAGGTCGGTGCCGCCACCCACAATCATATCGGGTTGGGCAGTTGCATGGTCACGTTGTCCTATGGCAGACAGTCGTTCAGCAATAGTTTTAAAGTATTCGGGAATAAAATGATGTTCCGAAAGCCACGCAATATCGTTATCCTGATTTTTATCTTTTAAAAGATCGGCCACTTTAAAGGCCGCTTTTTCAATGGATTTGTATCCGGTGCATCTGCAAATATTTCCTGCCACCGAAGCAATGGCAGCGGGCTTAAGTCCTGCCTGTTTGCCAAGGCTGTAACCCGTTAACGACACCACAAACCCGGGTGTACAAAAACCACATTGGGTACCTGCATTGCTAACAATTTCCTGTTGAACAGGAGTTAGGTCATCGGTATTAAGCCCTTCAATGGTAACAATATGTTTGCCATGCGCATTTCCCAGCGGAGTAAGGCATGAAACAATGGTTTTGTAAATAACTTTCCCGTTGTGAAGCATTCCCTCCAAAACGGTACAAGCTCCACAATCACCCTCCTTACAGCCCGATTTGGTGCCTTTGAGGCCGGCTTCGTTTCTGATAAAGTTAAGCAACGACATGCCTGCAGGTGCTTCTGTTTTTATCAGGTTGTTGTTTAATATAAATGTAATCACGGTGTGTAGGTTTTAACCGGTAAAGATAGATAATCTCGTTGTAATGTCAAGCCAATTCTTGCGCATCATTATAGAAACTAACCGTATGATTGATTATTCCGGCATCTTTTGTACAACAACATATTGATTTTAGTAGTATTATTGTAACATCAAACAAAACGAATAACAATTAATAAAAAGTACAATGAAATATCCCGGCTTTTTTGATGAAATAGACCCTATAATCCTTAAAGATAACCTTAGTTCCTTTTTGGGTTCCACCGAAGACGGTATAATGGAATATTCCTATCTTGATGTTGTTAAAATGGCAGGACACAGCTGTGGCGTTACCAGCGGCGCATACCTGATGACACGGGAAGGATTAAAAGCGCTTTATGGAAAAGATACGCCCATGAGGGGTGAAATTAAAGTTGAACTGCAAGGAACATTAGAGGACAACACAGGTGTTTTCGCACAAGTATTTTCGTACCTCACAGGCGCAACAAGCGACACCGGCTTTTTGGGAATAATGGGAAACTTTAACAGAAGAAATCTGCTCTTCTATGGTGCTGATATTCCATCAAACGTTCGTTTTACCCGCCTTGATACTCATAAAAGTGTGGATGTTAGTTACGACTTATCAAAAGCGGTTAACCCGGGGGAAATTATGCGCTCGGCCATAGGTCCCAATGCCACTGAGGAAGGAAAAAAAACCTTTCCTGTACGCTGGCAAAAAATGGTTAAAACCATTTTTGACAATGCCGACAAAGTAATCAGTGTGAAAGGGGTTCAATAATTAAAGGTACGTGAGTTTAATTTGACAAAACACCCCAATGGGAAGCACCCTGTAATTCATCCAATAAAAAGCAACAACCCCGGCAACCAAAAAATCAACTCGCCAAAGGTTTTGTAATATTCATGTTTTTTGAAAAAACCGGGAAACACTGTAATAGTAAACAAAGATGCCAGCATAATAGCTTCAATAGTAACTGATAAATAATCACTTCTGTTTTTGGTAACGGTGAACAGCATTATCAATATTACCACATCGGTCAACAACAAAATCTTCAAAAAAATTCCGGTCGTTTTTTTACCGAAAATTACAGCAAAGGAGTTATGCCCGTCGTTAATATCCTTATCCACTTCAAATGCCGACACAAGAATGCCTTCGTGCCATACCATAAGCACCATTGAAATTATTATTAACCAATCAAACAGCGACAAAACAGATGCATGTAACAAAACAGGATACATCCAGATTCCAATTACATAAAAAAGGCTGATAAAAAACTCTTTTTGAAAATAATAATGCTGTTTTCGGCTAAAAAAAACTAAACCGAGATAAAGTACGGCAAGAAACCCTGTAATTAATCCGGCAATGACAATTGTTTTATTTAAAAATAAAACGGTTAATGTTACAGCAGCCACAGCGGAAATAGAAAGGACAATTAAAAGAGGCAAACGAAACAGGTAGTGTATTTTATGCCGCCGGATTACCGCACCGCCTTTTCTTGATAAACTATCGAGCAAATGATCGGAGGTGTAAATAGTCCAAACTGAAAGTGCCAGTACCAACCACCACCATTTGTTTGGGGTTACATGCAACAGCTTAACGGCAAAAAGGCCCATGGCCAGCGCCCCCACAACAATATCAAGACTCAAAAGCTGTAGGAATCTAAAAGTGTTTTTTAGGTGATTATTTTTTGCTGCAATCTTCATTGGGGCGTATAAAAAACATGATAAAGCAAAAAGGCTCCCAATCACAATTGAAAAGGAGCCTTTTTTTTTTATATCGTAACGATTAATA
Organism: Bacteroidales bacterium; assembly: GCA_027011095.1. GTDB lineage: Bacteria > Bacteroidota > Bacteroidia > Bacteroidales > F082 > B16-G9. The sequence continues at coordinate 2,849 of JALVAQ010000229.1, read as the reverse complement.
CTCTTCTTCTATATCCTCATCTTTCAAACATTCAATTAGATAAGGATGATTTTTAGCAACCAACGGACGTTTCGACAGTGATATTGCAAAGATAAGTGCAAATAATCCAACATAACCGATAAAGGTTCCTATTTCAATAAATCCGAAGGCAACATGATGAATGGTTCCGGGCATCACCTCATTGTAGATTTCAATATACTGTCCTACAATTAACACTACAACGGTAAATAACAAGGCGTTGGCATTTTTTGCAATACGATTCCACATGAGGAACAAAAACGGGAATGCCCAGTTAATAAAAATTTCGGCAAGGAACAGTCCCTGAAATCCACCTTCACGGCGAATATGGTAATAAACGGTTTCCTCGGGAATGTTTCCGTACCAAATGAGCAGGTATTGAATAAACCACATATAGCCCCACATGATACTCAACATAAAAATATATTTTGAGAAATTATGAAGATGGGCTTTTGTAAGGAAGGGAAAGTACCCCAATTTATTTAATATAATAACGGTTCCGGTAATAATAACAGCTCCGTGATAAAAGGCCGAAACAAAGATTTTAACTGAAAACAAGGTACTAAACCAATGTGGTTCCAGCGACATAACCCAATCGATACCAACAAAAACAATGGAGATACCCAATACAAAAATAAACACCTTTGAAAGGAATTCTATTTTAATAAACGAATCAAATCCGCCGATTTCATCCTCTTTTAACGATAATTTGCGAATACGGCACGCTAAAAACAGCCATAGAGCAAAAAATACAACAGTTCTGATAATAACAAACGGAATATTCAGGTAAGGTGATTTGTGTACCAGCACGGCATCGTGAACAGCTTCGGGTTCGGCCCAATGAAAAAGATGAGGAATGGCAAAAAACAGGGGTATCCACAAAATAAAAGCTATCATCAGGTTTACCGCCAATGCCTGTGGAATCCTTACAAAGCCTGCCGACCAACCTGACTGTGTAATAGCTTGCAAGGCCATCCAAAATAGTCCTCCCAAAACAATTGACAGGAACATAAAATTGTTTAACAACACGTTGGCCCATGTTCGGGTACCATCACCTGCTATAAAGCCGGTTGCAATAGTAATAACCCCGATAGCAATCAGGACGAACATGATGCTTATAAATGATTTACTTACTTTAAGTTTACTATCCATGAGAATAAATTTTAATGGCAGTGGAATTATTATTTGACAATTGAACGTAGATAATCTACTATTCTCCAACGATTTTCAGGTGTAATCTGTACTCCGTGAGGCCCCATTAATCCTGAGATTGAGCCTTCGGTGATGATAAAATAAATCGATCCGTCGGGCATATCCTGTACATAACTGCTTGTCAAATCGCGTGGTTTGGCCGGAAACAGTTTAGCCGTATAAAGATGGCCGTTACCCTTTGCGTCAAAGCCATGGCAATCGGCGCAAAAAATATCAAACTGGCGTTTCCCTTCAGCAATGTTTTCATCAGTTGCTTTTATAGGATTAACAAGTTCTTTACCCGCTTTTGCCTGATCGGCTACCCTTTCACCGGGACCCTTGGGGTGATAAGGGAAGTAGGAACTGTTACGTGCCACAGCACCATCGGGAGCTGGCTGATTTACTTGTCCGTTAGGCAGTATGGTACTGGCGTTGTAGGCTTTATCATATTTGGTAAAATACATATCGTAGTCGGCCATATATGCATACCCGGGATTATTTTTATCTTGGTTACATGATGACATGGCAACCATCAGCAGTGAAAGAATAAAAAATATTGTTTTGTTTTTCATGTTAGAAGTTTTTTCCATTAAACATTGCTTCTGTTTACCTCAACAGCGCCATTTTGTTTTAACAGCTCATCAATTTTATTCATGTCGTTGTCATCCATATCACGTCCCTGTTCAATAACAATAACGAACTTATCGTCCATACTCCTGTGGTCGGGTAAAGGATTATTTTTCCCCGGCCACATTTTTTCACGAATCAGCAGCGTTGCCAAGGTAAAAACAACACCTGACAATATGGTTAAAACAAACATTAGAACAACAAAAGAGAGCGAATTATGTGGTTTCCCGCCAAATGTTAAAGGATAATCGGTAACCGAAGTCCAATAAAGGAAAGCGAAAACCGAAGCAGTACCCAAAGCCCCGTAAATAAATGTGGCATAAGGCATTCTGGTTTTCAACTTTAATAGATCCCATACATGTTCTAAAGGAAAGGGCGAAAAAACATCCTTTATCTTTACATCATGTTTTACTAGTTCTTTCACAGCATCAGTAACCACATCCGGGTCATCAAAAACGCCAAGAATTTGATTTTGATTATTCATGATTCTCTGTATTTTCAGTTACAATACTGGTTTCTTTATTAATTCCTTTAAGTTCGCTAATGGCCATCATTGGCAGGAAGCGGAGGAATAACAAGATTCCTAAGATAAAAAATCCAATTGTTCCTACATAAATGGCTATTTCGGTTGCTGTTGGTGAGTAGCCGTGCCACGTTGAAGGCAACCATGTTTTTGATAACGAGGTAACAACAATAACAAAACGCTCATACCACATACCGATATTGATTAAAATACTGATAATAAATACGATGGTAACGTTGCTTCTAATCTTTTTAAACCAAAACAGTTGCGGTACAATGGCATTAAACGTAATCATTGCCCAATAGGAGTAAGCATACTCGCCAACCGTTCTGTTTTTAAAGAAGACAAACATTTCATAAGGAGAGTCGGAATACCAGGCTACAAAAATTTCGGAAATGTATGCCACACCCATGATAAGTGAAACAAAGGTTAATACTCTTGTAATGGCATCAAGGTGTTTTTTAGTAACATATTGTTCATATTTATATAC
>JALVAQ010000228.1 GCA_027011095.1 Bacteroidales bacterium | reverse complement strand
GCCTTCACCGCCACCGGATATTATTTTAATATGAGCACTGTAAGTTCCAACGATTTTCGATGTACTATCAAGGGTAAGCTCACCGGTAGTAGCACCGCTATTCCACAACTGCCAGCTGTTAAGTCCATCATCAAAGCCGTTGTTTACTAACAACTCATCACCACCCGGAGGGTTACTACCTTCAATTTCAGTAAGATGAATATCATCAAGCCATATTTCGGCAGCACCAATGTCTCCAATTTGGAAAACATAATTACAATTGGCATCGGCAGCAATTTCAAAGGTGTCAACCAGTGTTTGAACATCAGTAGTTAACGACAGTTCGGTGGCATGAACAGGCCCCCACGGGTCATCCGTTTCCTGAAGCATCTGATGAATGGTTACAGCTTCGCTGGCAACAGCTTTATAGCTGATTACATATTTTTTTCCCTCTTTTACACCTCCATTTACACCTTGGGCAAAACCGAGTGTCCAGCCTTCGCCGCCACCAGATACTATTTTAATATGAGCACTATAAGTACCATCGATTTTCGATGTACTATCGAGGGTAAGCTCGCCGGTAGTAGTACCGCTATTCCATAACTCCCAGTTGTTAAGACCATCATCAAAACCGTTGTTTGTCAACAGTTCCGTTTGTGCGTTTACATTACCTGCCCATCCAAAAACCAGAAGAAAGGCAAATAAACTCATTAAAGTGCGTAAAGTTTTAATCATAATTTTATTGTTTTAAAGTGAATAATAAATGAACTATTTTATTTCTTCTTTTTTATAATTTACATCTACTTACTAAAAACAGCATCGGAAACAAAAACCTCATCGCTTACGGCTTGTTTATATGCTGCAAGTGATTCCGGTGAAGAGTCAATCCTTAAACGCGTATCTCCAAAATTTTCATTCCAATAACTAATTGCTTTTATTTCAGGAAAAAACTTACCACCGGGTTTTATTGAATTAACTGCATTTAATATCCATTGGGGTTTTTGTCCCAAATTATTGTCAATGGTTCCCCATTCAAGGATTGCAATGGGTTTTCCTCCGGGCGATATTTTCAATATCTTTTCCCATTCCCCGCTCAATGTCTCCTCAAATTCACGCCAATCGCCTTCCGGTTCCTGCAAACCATAAACACTAACTCCAATCCAGTCGATGTAATCGTCGCCGGGGTAATAACCGGCCTTGGTATTCCACTCGGTTTCAGGGCTTGAATAAACATCGCAATGATAAAACCATGTAATATTTCTTACGCCTACGTTTCTGAATAATTTAATAATATGCCTGTACGCATCTCGGAATCTTTCCATGCCATCATATTTTGACGGCATTCCATATTCTGTTTTGGAATCTCCTCCATTGTATGTTCCATTCCAGGGAAACCAGTCGCCATTAACCTCGGTTCCAAATTCCACCAAAAGCGGGAAGGGAGTATGTTTGGCTTCCAAAGCCCATCGTTTCAGCTCAACATCAAAATCGCCTGAAATAATTTTTTGCATGGTATAAATCGGATCGGGGCCTCCCTCGTCAAAATTGGAACGCGGCATCATCCTAATAAAAGGTACTTTTCCCTGGCTATGAATAACCTGCACCGCCTGACGCGGAAAAACAATACCCCCTGTTTCGGGCAACCAGTTATTTGAAAAATATGCCCAAACAATATCTTTACCTGCAAGGGTTTCAAATTCTTTAATACGACCCGAAGTAACTACATCTTCCGTTCCTCCGAAGTCGGGAAATGCGGCATGATAAATTTTATTATCAGGAGGAGGAAGAAGCTTCACCTTTGCCGAATCAGCTGAATCACCCGGTAACTCAGGTTGTACATTTTTTTTACAACTCCCAGCCATGGTAATTAAAGCGAGTAGCATCACCAAAACGAATCCTGTATTTTTTGAAACACCCATTTTTGTTCTTTTTAATGTACCGGTTTAATAAATGGTAGTATCCTGTATAATTACCGGTTCTTTTCCATTAAGGTCGCTTGCTGAAAATTGCGCTGTCACCTCTTTTTCCTCTCCGGGCATTAATGTAAAGAAGTTATCGCTCCAAATGGTAGGCAGCACCTCTTCTCCTCCCATTCCTTTAGTTACCATCAATCGGTTCATAAATGCCAACCTGCCCGAATTATTTCGAACCGTTACCGTAGCAAGTTTTTGTTTACCCTTGGTTTCAATTGTGTATTTCAGTTTAAGTTTTACCGGCTTTAAAGTGGCAAGGTCTTTGTAATCAACCTTTTTGGCATACTTTTTATCGGTGATATAAGCCCTTTTCAATGCCTCATGAACCTTTTTATTGATACCCTTTGCGGATGATAGCCAATAAAAATTTTCGGAAACCTGTTTACCGGTTTTATTTTTTAATTGCAGTTTTACAAAATAGGTTTTTGACAAACCGTCAATTTCAGGCAGCTTAAAAAGTTCTTTATATTGATCCTCACCCATACTAAATGATTTCTCTTTTTCCCATTTTTTACTTAGATCGAAATTGTAAACTTTTACAACAGCCGACATATCTTTTAACTCTTTATGTTTTGTGTTGATAACCGAAACAGTAAAATCATTTTCATTAAGTTGAATATGTAGCGGCTCCAACGCCTTTTTGGTATAATAATAAGCTGAGGTGGGATTGAGAAACCAGTCATATATTTGCCATACAACAGTGGGCCATGTAGAGTTAAGTTTCCATAGCATTAATCCCTGTGTAACATCCCACATCCTGTGATTAGCGGCTTCGTACATAGCCCGATAACTACCTGCGTTTACAAATTGAGCTTTACGAATATAATCAATGACCGATGAGGGAACACCATAACGACTTCTTAAAGCCACATCGTATGGACGATAGACATAACTATATCCGTCAACGTCGTCCCATGCTCCGTGATGAGCCCAGTTTTTATCTAACGGGTAAATGTCGTTTTTGGGACCTTTGCCCAAATCAAAAATAAATTTTTTCATACTTGAATAAACAGGTACCGAAGGGACACCCATTTCATCTCTGAACATTTGTTGATGCACCTTTTCAACCATATCATAATAGTATTCATGCGGATACCATGTGTAATCAGGAGCTCCTTCATCGGTCATACCTGTTGGAATATCACTATTCATATAGGGTGTAAGACTATCTACATTCCACCCATAGCTTGTGGTAGGCACAAAAATACGAGTGCTATCCAGGTTTCGTATCAAATTCCTGACGGGGGTATATATTTCATCTCTTACAATGGTTTCGCACTGGAGTGTCCAGGTAATCAAACTCGGGTGGTTTCTGTTTCTTTTTATAATATCTTCGGCTCCTTTAACAGCCAAACCCGCATCTTCGGGGTTATTAAACAACGCTGTTCCCGGATAACTGGTCCAGCACTGAAAAAAGGTTTCCCACATCAGCAAACCGTATTTGTCATAAGTTTCCATCAGGTAACCGGGCGGCGAGGGCATATCTTCATTTGCTAAAACATTTACATTGGCATTGGCCAATAAACGGGCTTCATCATACACTCTCTTTTTATTCATATCAAGCATCATATCGGGTTGCAACCAGCCGCCTCTTAAAAATATCCGTTTCCCGTTAACATAAAAAGTACGGCCATATTCTCCGTTTAATTCCTTCAGTTGAGAGCCAAATTCTCTAATACCGAACAGGGTGTTTTCGACATCGGACACCTGACCGTCAATTTCAAAACTAAGTTTAAGATTGTGTAAGTATTGAGCTCCATACCCATTGGGCCACCATAAATGAGGATTTTTTATTACTAATTGAGGAAAATCTTTGGAAGAAATGCTAACCTCAATGGTTTTTCCGGCAGGAATTTCAACCTCTTTTTCAAATCTTACGGTTTTCATTTTACCGGTCATTTGTTTTTTATAAGAATAAAAGTCAACCTCGTTTAACAAATCAATGTTACCACGAAGCACACCCTTTACGGTTTCATTACTAACATTTTTCAATTGTGAGGAAATTGATATGGTTGCAGATGTGGTATCAGGCAAGGGCAAATCGGTAACAATGTATGGGTCGATAATATCAACGGTATTGGTATAAGTAAGATACACATCCTGATACAGCCCCATATTCCGGTCGCGAACCACAGGAGCACAATCCCAGCCCGCTGAAAACTTGAGGGTTGCATCTTTAAATATGGCTTCACCCTGTCCGCGCGGGTGGCCAAAAACTTCCAACTGACGCCCCGGCATTGCATTTCCGGTATGGTCAACCTGATATATCTTTACAGCGAGAATATTATCCTTATCATAATAGACATTATCGGAAACATCGAATTTAAACCTTGAGAACATTCCCACCATTTGATGATGATCGGCAATTTGCTTTCCATTCAGCCAAACATCGGCCCGGTAATTAATCCCATCGAAATTCAGCCAAACTCTTTTGCCGTTATTATTCTCGGGAATCACAAAACGGGTTCTGAACCAATATGGATGTTTAAATGGATTGGAATGCCCTTTAATATATGAAAAACCTCCCAGATTGAACCGCTTATTCATATCGTCGTTAGCATCGGGTATTTTAAAGTTGTTTAAATCGAAATGAGGATCGGGATAAATACCTGCTTTAACAAGTGCTCTTAACACCGTTGTAGGCACCTGAACCCCAAGCCAGCCCGTGTCGCTAAAAGCAGATGACGAAACAACATCCCCATTTGAAGGAGTTAGCAAAGACGACTCCATCTTCCACTGTTTTAAATACTGCTTTGCAAATGATGTATTATCATTCGTATTTTTACGCTCGCCACACGACTGTATGAATAATAGAACCAGCAATAAAGCCAACCAATTTTTATTAGCACCAACCACTTTTTTATCTTTTATTTTTATCATGTCAACTTCATATTATTGGTTTTCAATTACCAAACATGCTGCGCCAATAAAACCTGCATAGCCGCCAAGATCAGCCAAAAGAATTTTTGTCTCCGTTGCCGGTTTGGCACATAAAAACTGCCTGAATTTTTTTTCGAGTGACGGCATAAAAAATTTTGCTGCCGAAGCAATAGAACCCCCCAACACAATAGCTTCGGGGTCGATTAAATTAACCGACCATGAAAGTGCTACCGATAAGTGTTCGCCAAATTCACTCCAGGTTTTTAATGCCTCAGCATTACCATTTTCCGCAAGATTAAAAACTTCCAATGACGAAAGCTGTTTACCCGACAATGATTCATAAATTTTAGAAACGCCTTTTCCCGATATGTAATCCTCAATTATTCCATCCCGATAGGGTGAAGTCCATATTTCACCTGCAGTTTCAGTAGCACCGTTCCATATTTTTCCGTTTAAAATGATGGCACTTCCAATTCCTGTTCCAAGCGTAAAACCCAAAACATTTTTCATGCCTCTGGCGGCTCCAAAAATGGTTTCACCATATATAAGGCAATTTGCATCATTATTTAAATAAACCGGAATATTAAAAACATTTTCGACGGTTTGCCGTAACGAATAATTTTTCATGGTTGGCAACTGCGGACAATCTAAAATTGTACCCTCTTTAATGCTTAAAGGCCCTGTTGATCCGATACCTATTCCTGCAGCATCCAGTTTATCAATTTTTATTGCCGATAATGTTTTATTAATTGAGTCAACAATTCTGCTCACGATATTTTCTGCCGGCTCGTCCCCTCCTGTTGACACCTTTACCGGAGTTTGATACACCCTGCCTGAAACATCTACAGCACCGGTCATGATTTTGGTTCCTCCCAAATCAACTCCTATATATACTTTGTTTTTCATAATGTACTTTCAGCATTGTCAACAACATCCAGTTTTCCTTTACCCAAAACAGCCAGCAAGAATACATATCCAAAAGCCAATACGTTTAATACCATTGCCCATTTCATATTTGCGAGTTCACCTACATAACCTGTAAGCCAGCCAAAAAAAGCACCACCAACAATTGCCGTTCCCATTATTCCGGAAATTGTACCATGATTTTTATCGAAACTATTTATAGCAGCACTAAAAATAGAAGTGAAAGAAGTACAGGTAAAATAACCCGTAAGGGCGAAAGCAACGAGTGCCGTATTGGCTTGACCCAAAATAGCGACAACAAGAACAATTACAGTTCCAAAACTATGAAAAACAAACATCCTTTTTTCACCAACATACTTCATAAGCGGCGAAACAAACATTCTGCCAATGGCTTGAAAAAACCAAAACAGGCCAACAACTAAAGCTGTTGCAGATGGAAAAGCACTATTTAATAAAGTTCCCGGTTTCCAAAGTGAACTATCGTTGGCTACCCCATGCACTTTGCTCATGTAAGTTACAATGTATGACGAAACACCAACTTCGGCTCCTACATACAAAAATATTCCAAGGCTGTATGTAATGATGATCGGATTCTTTAGCAAAGTGCCTATTTGAGCCAAATCAATTTTTTCCTCTTCATTTAAACTAACCTCGGGAAATTTTGCAATTACCAATAGTACTAAAATAACTGCGTTAATAATTCCAAACAATAGATAAACTGTATTCCACGTAAAACCATTGGACTGAATTAAAGGTACTAAAACAGGGCTAAACGCATAGCCCAGCGAGCCAATTCCGATTATAAGCGTAAGGTTTGCGGTATATCTTGACGGGGCATCCAGTTCGCGAATAAACGGGTTTCCTGCAATTTGTATGGCAGTAACCCCAACTCCCACCAAGAAAACCATAAAAATAACCACAAGATAATTATTGCTAAAATAAAACAAGAAAGAGCCTACAGACATCAACAAAGTACCAAGTACTAAAACAATTTTGGCTCCATATTTATCCATGGCTATACCAAAAGGAATTGATGTTAAACCATAAGCAAGAAAAAAGGCAAAGGGAAGTAAACCTGCAATGGTAAGCGACACATTATATTCCACCTGAAACTTATCAATAATAACGCCAATCACCGAGGTGAGCAAGCCGAATGAAATGTACAGCAATACTGTAACAAACAACAAAAACCTATTTTTTTTTGTAAAGCCCACTGTATTATTCTGTTACTGTAACTTTAGCGCCGCGCGAAAAACTTCCGGCTTCAAAACCCCTTTGCTTGGCATAAGAATCAATAAATATCTGAACAGGGATAATACTCTGAATTGCAAATAAGTATTCATCCTGTTCATTTATATAAACCTGCATTATGTTTGGGCTTGAAAAATTTATTTTTTCATTGGCAATCAATAAAACTTTGCCACCAAAACCGGCTATGTCTTCAGCCATTTTAATATTCTGCGCAAAAGTTTTACCTCTTGGAATAAACATAATGGATTTAAAACCTTCTTTTACCATTTCCATTGGGCCATGGCGAAACTCGCCTCCCAAATTTCCTGACGCAGCAACTTTAACAGCCTCTTTAAACATTAACGCACTTTGCTGAGCTGTAGCATAAACAGCGCCGCGGGCAATTATTTGTAATGCGGGTAATTCGCCAAAAAAGCTCAAAGCATCGTCAACCCATGTTTTACAAAAATTAACAGTTGCACTAAAATTATCTATCAACTTTCCAATTTTATTTTTCTTCTCATCATTCCATGTACCTGCCAAATACATCCCTAAAATATAAGAAACCAGTAAAGTTGAAACATAGGTTTTGGTAGAAGTCATCTCTTCTTTTCCTGCTTTTGTTAATAAAACCACTTTTGCATTATTAGCCAAAGTGCTATCCGGCTCATTGGTAATACCGACACAATAAACGGTTGGCGTACACCTTTTTAACAACTCTGTTATTTCAAAACTCTCCCCGGATTGCGAATAACAAATCAGTAAGGTTCGTTTCTCCAACAGTGCATAATTATAATGAAGCAGTTCGCTGGCGTTTGTGGCAAATGAAGGAATTTGCAGCTGATTGAAAAGTACCATAGCCGCATTGGAAGTAAAAAAAGAACTACCCATTCCCACAAAAATGATTTGCTCAAAACTATTTTCACCTACTACATCTTTAACAATTTTGAGCAGCCTTTCCCCCTCGGTAGTGCTATAGAAGTCGAGCGTGCGTTGCAATGCGGCCGGCTGTTCATATATTTCTGCTAAAAACTTATTCATTATTTCAATTTTATCATTTTCATAACCCACATATTTTTAGAAAGATTTGTTGCATGAGAATAGGTTACATATAATTTCCCGTCAATCTTGTATTGAAAAGCACATGCATCGTTGTTGGCAAGAACCGGATTGTTATCCACTCTTTTAAAACCCTCATCAATTTTGTCTGACCAAAAAGCATTAGTTACCCATCTATCGCGGTTCTTATAATTATTAAATTCCTCCACAAGCAAAAAATACTTATTATTGTAGTAGGCTATTGAAGGTGCAGCCATAGTTTTATCTGAAGTTAATACCGTTTTAGGTTTTGCGTCAATAATTCCTTCAGGAGTATTGCTTTTTTTAACCATTATGTTCCAGCGTTTGTTTGTTTTTGCATGCTCAGTACCATTATAATAAAACAGATAGAATTGCGAATCGCTTTTGTTGAAATAGATAAAAGGATTCTGATTTTGCTCTCCTGTTGCATAAGGTACTACAATCTGTTTATTGTTAAAATCAATGCCATTGGTACTTGTTTTTAAAACAATACGGCTGTCGCCATTGGCTTTTTTGTATTCTGCATAAAACATATAAAACACACCATTGGCATAAACAACGGTAGGCCATCGGCAATTGCTATTTACCACAGGATTGTATTCATATTTCTCCCAGTTTTCCAAGTCATTGCTTCTAACCAAGCCACACTTTCTGGCATGTAAATCGCTGTTTTCATAATTATCTAACCCGTAATAGCCCCAGTATTTATATCCATCTTTATTAACTTCCACAATTGAAAGGGTATGAACAATATCGGCATCCCACGAACATTTGTCTCCTTGCAGGACAAGGTTATTTTCAACAATTTTTGGATACTTAACACTTTGCGCGTTTACCGATATGCTTACAAAAGAAAGGACTACAATAGCCCATAATAATTTTTTCATATTCACAATTTCATTTTTTTTGATAATACTTTATCATCAAACCATATATACATTAACC
>JALVAQ010000227.1 GCA_027011095.1 Bacteroidales bacterium | reverse complement strand
AGGGCAAATCAAACTGATTGGATTGGTAGATGTTATTAGAGAGGTCGAGCAGATGGGTGGCCAGCCTTCCGAAAACCTGATTTTGTACCAGTTTCACACAGCGGTTAAACTGTTCAAGCTCGTTACGACACAACTCCACAATAATTTCGTACGAAAAATCGGGGTTTATTCTTATCAACTCTTTAAAGGTGTTGATGTCAACAAAACAGGCGGTTGTTTTTTCGATGGCAACAGCCGAGTAATGATTTATTTTATCACCCATGGTGGTGGGAATACCCAAATAACAAGGTGCTTTTTTTAATCTGAGAATCTGTGTTCGCTGTGGCCCTTTTACCAGCAACTTGACCAGTCCCGTTTGTAAATAGATAATGTTAGACGACAAAGCATCCTGCTTAAAAATGGTATCTCCCTTTTCAAAGACAGCTTCCACACAGCTTTTCCCCAACACCGTCAACTCCTGCTCGGCAAGATTGACAACCGCTTTCGATTTTAACAGACACGATGCACAACTTGATGTTTTCATGTAAGCAACTTAATCTTTCTGCAAAACTAAATAAATGTGTGATATAAATCACATTATTCTGAAATCAACCTCACAGCTATTTATTCGCATTACAAGGTTTTCGTATATACTTTTGTATTGTTAATTAAATAACAAATTAAAATTTAAGGAGGAACAAAAAATGGAAAACAAAAAATTGTGTTTAGCACTTTTTTCGGGCAGCGTTGACAAGCTTACTGCTGCCGGTGTAATTCTTGGCGGTGCTGCTGCCGAGGATATGGATGTGGAAATTTATGTACTGCTTCAGGCTGCCTTTGCTTTTAAAAAGGAGAATGCCATGGTAAACGATCGCGTAGCAGAAATTACCGACAAAAAAGATGAATTTCTTGCTTCGCTTAAAAGGCTGGAAACTCCTCATTGGACCGAAGCCTTTAAAACCGCCAAAGAGATGACCAACGTCAAAATTCACATTTGTGGTTTTGCCGGTAAAGTTTGGCATGGCTTTAAACTGGACGATTTCATCGACCTGGCCGATGATATTTGCGGCATAGGCGAATACATGACTTCTGCCGAAGAAGCTGATATTAATCTGTTTATTTAGTTTTTGTAAGAAGGTTCTTAATAAAAACCGTTACAGAAAAAAAATCCAATAGAACTGTCTGCCGCTGTTTTGGCTGATCAACCAGCAGGCAGGCCGATAAACGATTAAAGCTCCATAGGAGCGTAATATTTATAGTAAGGGGTTTTAACCCCGCTGTTTTGGCGCTTTTTTTGCCTTTCCCGGGCAAAAAACGTGACAAAACAAAATAGAAAATAGATCCATAAAAAATCAATCATCATGACACAAGAAGAATTAACAGCCTTAACGGTTGACAAATCAGTTGACGCCCGCGGAACATCCTGTCCCGGCCCGCTGTTGGCTGCAAAAAAAGCCATCGGACAAATTGAAAAAGGACAAATAATGGAAGTGCTTTCGGCCGACGAAGGTACCCGCCGCGACATTCCGAAATGGTGTGCCAAAAAAGGGTTTGAATACCTTGGTACCGTTGAGGAATCGGGCTTTTTCAAAATCTTTTTAAAAAAATAACCATGCCTGGTGGAAAAGTAAATAATAGCCCGAAAATATTGGTGTTTTCCACCGAGAAAATATCCGATCCGGCTATTGATATGGCGGGCTTGTTAAAATTACACTATCCGCCCACGGTTTACACCATTCCCGTCCCCTGTTCAAGTGCCATAAAACCCCGTTGGATTATGCATGCGCTTGAACAGGGTTTCGACGGGGTGTTTATTGCTGCCGATGGTACCGACTGCCCTTACGGCGAATCGTGTACCACCAAAACCGGTGAAATTGTCAGGGTAACCATGGAGATGATGAAAGACAAAGGCCTCGATCCGGCACGCCTGAAAATGGCTGCCATCTGCTCGGTTTGCAGCGAGCCTTTTGTAAAACATGTTAAAAGCTTTACGGAGTACCTGAGCAAAGAAAGTGCCTGATGTATCTATAGCTTAGAACTTTTATGCTTTAGGCATTTTAGGTACTCTAGGCATTCTAGTGCACTCTAGTGCACTCCAAACTTAAAATTAGTAAAAATGCAGAAAGAAAATAAAATACTAAACTTTGATGTGCTAGTAGTGGGTGGCGGCATTGCCGGAGGAGAATCGGCACTAAACCTTGCCAACCTCGGCTATAAGGTATTGCTGGTGGAAAAGGAACTTTCAATAGGCGGGAAAATGATTTTGCTCAGCAAAGTTTTTCCAACCCTCGATTGTGCCGCTTGTATTACCACGCCCAAGGTGTCGGAAATAGCACGACATCCTAACATCACCATCTTCACCGGTGCCGAAGCAAAAAATATCGTCAAAAAAGCTGAACATCAATTCGAGGCGGTTATTCTGCAAAAACCACGCTATGTGGTGGTAGAAGATTGTACCGGGTGCCAGCTTTGCGAAGAGGCTTGTCCGGTTAGTGTTACCGATGAATACCAGTATGGGCTGGCAGGACGCAAGGCCGCTTTTATTCCCTTTAGCATAGCCAGTCCCAGGGCAGCAGCCATCGACATCGAAAACTGTATTT
>JALVAQ010000226.1 GCA_027011095.1 Bacteroidales bacterium | reverse complement strand
ACTATATCTTAATGAGTTTGTTTATAAGCTAAATCGAAGATATTTTGGAGAGCGGATCTTTGACAGGCTTGTTATTGCTAGTATTACAGGAATATGACTAATTACGGATATACAGAAAACAAAATAATGATGTTGCTTAATATCCAAATAGATATGGATTATATTTAATTTAGATGCATTATAAATTTTTACACATGTTATTTAAGAACATATTTAGAATCTATTATAAGGATGTTTAATTAAATTTGCCGCCAATATTAACCCCGTAAAACAAAAACAATATGAGCATTTTTATTATCATGGTTGTTATCTTTGTAATTGGATATACAACAATTGCTCTCGAACATCCTTTAAAAGTTGATAAAGCCGCCACGGCACTTTTAATGGGTACCATTCTTTGGGCAATTTATGCCCTAAACGGTGCTTCCGTTTTAGAATTAGGTTTTAGCACTTCGTGGCATCATTTTGTTGAGGAAAACAACCTTGGTACTCTGTTGGCAAGCTTTAAAAACGGTTCGCTGTCAGGTGTACAAATGGAACATTTTTCAGAAAGTGTTAAAGAGTTTATCACTCAGCATGAGGTACTGGAACATTTGGCTGATATTTCCACTATTCTATTCTTCCTGTTGGGAGCCATGACGATTGTTGAGACGGTTGACCAACACCAGGGATTTAAAATTATTACCGATAAAATTAAAACCACAAACAAAGTAAAGTTACTGTGGGTATTGAGTTTTCTCACCTTTTTTATGTCGGCAGTACTTGATAACCTTACCACAACCATTGTAATTATAGCCTTGTTGCGTAAGCTGATTGACGATCAAAAAACACGTTGGTTTTATGCTGCAATGGTAGTTGTAGCGGCCAATGCAGGGGGTGCATTTTCACCCATTGGCGATGTTACAACCATTATGTTATGGATTGGTGGACAGGTAACTACGGCCAATATTATAATGAAACTATTTGTGCCCAGCCTGTTAACGATGGTAATTCCGTTAATTTTACTTTCGTTTACTCAAAAAGGAACGGTAACTCGTCCGGTTGTGGATAAAAATGAAGAATCGCTGACTACGCCTAAACAACAATCTATTCTTTTAATTATGGGCGTTGCAGCCTTGTTGTTTGTTCCGGTTTTTAAAACATATACCCACCTGCCCCCTTACCTCGGCATGTTATTCGGTTTAAGTATTATTTGGATTACAACCGAGTTGATGCACAAAGATATCAAACAAAAAGTTCCCGGATTCAGGTTAACGGTAAACGAGGTATTGCGAAAAGTAGATGTTCCAACCATCTTTTTCTTCCTCGGAATTTTAAGTGCCGTAGCCGCTTTGGAGTCAGCCGGACATCTTGATTTACTGGCGCATTCGTTAAAGGAAGCCGGACTTGGTGTTTATGCTGTAAGTACCATCATCGGCTTGCTGTCATCGGTTGTTGATAACGTACCTTTGGTAGCGGCCTCAATGGGAATGTACCCCATCGACCCCTTCCATGTTCAGTATATGCAGGATGGAATATTTTGGGAACTCATTGCTTACACAGCAGGAACAGGTGGAAGTATTCTTATTATCGGGTCGGCTGCCGGTGTTGCTGCCATGGGTCTTGAAAAAATTGATTTTATCTGGTATATGAAACGAATATCGCTTCTTGCCATGTTAGGTTACTTTGCAGGAATCGGAACCTATTATGTACAGGAATCGTTTATGCAGGAAAAACTTGAAATAAAACCGGTTACTCAAAAAGAACTGCCTGCCAATGTAAATACCTATTTAAAAGAAAAATATGCTAATTATCAGGTAGAAGCTGTTAACTACTATGTTAAACAGGGTGAACCTGTTGGCTGGGCTGTTGATTTGAAAAATAACAGCGCTGCCGTGGAAGCACAGTTTTTAAGTAACGGAAGATTTTTTGATGAAAAGTCGATGGACGAAATAAACTCGGAAAATCACGCTGAATAACCTTGTTAAAAACATTACCGAAAAAGCCTTGCTTTATTTTAAAAGTAAGGCTTTTTTTATTCCGCACTAAAAGCTTACTTTTGTATGCTTCATAAACAGAATTAATTATGATTAAACATACATCTGCTAAATCTCAGAAAAAAATAAGGGTTGCCATTACTCATGGCGATTTTAACGGCATCAGTTACGAGGTTATTATAAAAGCATTGCGCGACAATCGTTTGTTGGAGATGTTTACACCTGTTATTTTCGGGTTATCGAAAGTGCTGGCCTTTCATCGTAAAAACTTTAATTTTCACGATTTTAATTATCACATTATCAATCATACAGGCCAAATTAATCCCAATAAAATCAATATTCTGAATTTAACCAACGACCAGATAGACATTGATTTAGGAAAATCGAAAAAAGAGGCCGGAAGCTATGCCATTGAGGCACTTGAAAGAGCCATCGACAGCATTAATGAAGCCAGGGCTGATGTGCTGGTAACAGCACCTTTAAATAAAAGTAACATTGTTTCCGATAGCTTTCCTTTTGCAGGTCATACAGGCTATCTTGCCAATAAGTTTAAAAGCAGTCAGGTAGTAATGTTAATGGTTTATCAAAACCTGAGGATAGGAACCGTAACAGGTCACATTCCGCTTAAAGATGTATCAGAATCCATAACGGAAGATAAAATTGCATCAAACCTCGCAGTGCTTGAAAGGTCGCTAATACGCGATTTTGCCATCGCCAAACCAAAAATTGCCGTTTTGGGATTAAACCCCCATGCAGGCGACGATGGGGTTATAGGTGATGAGGACAAACATATTATTTATCCGGCCATTTTAAAGGCAAAAAAACAGGGATCGTTGGTTTACGGTCCGTTTCCGGCAGACGGTTTTTTTGGTTCGGGCGAATACACTAAATACGATGCGGTGCTGGCCATGTACCACGATCAGGGGTTAATTCCGTTTAAAACGCTGGCAGCAGGCCATGGTGTTAATTTTACGGCGGGGCTGCCCATTGTCCGCACCTCCCCTTCACACGGAACAGCCTATAATATTGCAGGGAAAAATATAGCTTCCCCTGATTCCATGCGCGAAGCCATCTACCTTGCCATTGATATTTATAACAACCGCAGAACCTTTGACGAAAATAGTGCAAACCCGTTACAGGTTGAAGCCTGATTGCTTGTTTAATTTAATTAATCATGTTACATAAAGGATATTCAGGCAATCAAATTGCTGAAATTATGGATGCCCGGATGATTTCCGGAAATCCGGAGTCGGTAATTGTTAAGGACATTTTAATTGACAGCCGACGACTTATTTCGCCTGAAAATCTTCTGTTTTTTGCGTTGGTCAGTAAACGAAACAACGGGCACTTTTATATAAAAGAGCTGTTAAAAAAAGGGGTGCGCTATTTTGTGGTGTCACAGTCGTTGCCCGATTTTAACTACCCCGATGATGCCGCTGTTTTTGTTGTTGACGACACCCTTAAAGCACTGCAAAAGCTGACGGCGTTTCACAGAGCGCAATTTAATTTGCCGGTTATCGGAATCACCGGAAGTAACGGAAAAACAGTTATTAAGGAGTGGCTTTACCAGCTGTTGAGCAGCGATAAAAAAGTTATCAGAAGCCCAAAAAGTTATAACTCGCAAATAGGAGTTCCTTTGTCGGTGTGGCAAATAAACAAAGCCCACGACATGGCCATTTTTGAAGCCGGTATTTCGCAACCCGACGAGATGGAGCATCTTCAACCTATTATTAAACCTGACATTGGTATTTTTACCAACATAGGCGATGCACACAATGAGAACTTTTTAAACATCTATCAAAAAATAGGCGAAAAGCTAAAACTTTTTACCAGGGCAAAAACGCTGATTTATAGTTCAAATCATAAGGAGTTAAAGGAGACACTGATAAAATCGGAGATATTAAAAAATCTCGAATCTTTTTCATGGGGTTACAACCCGGAGGATAATTTGGTAATAAAGGAAATATCCAAAGAGAATAAAGAAACCGCTATTTCGGCTTTTTATAATACTGAAGATGTTTCTGTTACCATTCCCTTTACCGATGAAGCCTCCATCGAAAATGCCATGCACTGCTGGGCAACGCTGCTCTATCTTGACTATAAACCGGCTGTTATTGCCAAAAAAATGACCCGTTTACAGCCTGTGGCCATGCGGCTTGAGCTTAAAGAGGGCATTAACAATTGCACGGTTATCAACGACTCGTACAACTCCGATATTAACTCGTTAGGTATTGCCATTAATTTTCTCAATCAACAAAATCAGCATAACGAAAAGGTGGTTATCCTCTCCGATATTTTGCAAAGCGGACGTTCCGACATCGACCTTTACACCGAAGTAAACAACATGTTGGTAAAAAATAATATTACACGACTGATAGGCATCGGTCCGGCCATTTCGAGGCAGGCTGCACGTTTTGAGCCGGAATCGCGGTTTTTTGAATCTACGGCTGATTTTATTGCCAATTACTCCTTTACTAATTTTGCCAACCAAACAATATTACTTAAAGGTGCCCGTGTTTTTGAATTTGAACAAATTAACAAGCTGTTGCAGCAAAAAGTGCACGAAACGGTTTTTGAAATTAACCTAAACGCTCTTGTTAACAACCTCAATTATTATCGCTCAAAGCTAAAGCCTTCTACGCAGGTAATGGCTATGGTTAAGGCCTTTTCGTATGGAAGCGGAAGTTTTGAAATAGCCAATGTGTTGCAATATCATCAGGTTAATTACCTTGCTGTGGCCTACGCCGACGAGGGTGTTGAATTGCGTAAATCGGGCATTAACCTGCCCATTATGGTGATGAACCCCGAGGCTCACTCGTTTGATACGATGATAAAACATCAGTTGGAGCCTGAAATATTTAATTTCAGAGCTTTGTCGCTGCTGGAAAAAGCCATTAAAAGCAACTCAATCCCGTTGAACAAACCGGTAAAAATACATTTGAAATTTGATACGGGAATGCATCGTTTGGGATTTGAACCCGATGAAATGGATGACCTTATCAGCAGGCTTAAAAACAACGATTTGATTTATGTCCAATCGGTTTTTTCGCATCTTGCAGCAAGCGACAAATCCGAATTTGATGATTTTACCCATGAGCAAATCAGCCTTTTTAATAAAATGGCCGAACAGATAGCTGCTGTAACTTCGCATCCTGTATTAAAGCATATTGTTAACTCAGCCGGCATCGAAAGGTTTCCCGAAGCGCAGTTTAACATGGTGCGGCTTGGTATTGGCCTTTACGGAACCGAAAACGCAGGCGACAATAAAACTGAAAATGTTGTTTGTTTGCGGTCATCACTGTCGCAAATTAAAAGGGTAAAAAAGGGCGAATCGGTTAGTTATAACAGAAGTTGGGTTGCCGATAGGGATACCGTTATTGGAATTGTTTCGGTGGGTTATGCCGATGGCCTGATGCGTAACCTTGGAAACGGAAAACTGAATTTGTGGATTAAGAACAAACCTGCCAAAATTGTTGGCGACATTTGTATGGATATGTGCATGGTTGACCTCACCGGCATAGATGCAACAGAAGGCGATGATGTTGTTGTTTTTGACGGCCAACACCCCGTTTACGAGCTGGCTCAAAAAGCAGGGACTATTACCTACGAAATTTTGAGCCGCATTTCGCGCAGGGTTAAAAGGGTTTATTATTACGAATAAAAAAATTTGTACCTTTGACTAAAAGTATTGGCCATGAATATTGAATCTAGAAAATTGTTATTTATTCAAGAATTTCTTCAGATAAGAAATGAAGAAATCATAATAGGACTGGAAAAAACGCTAAAACAGTGGAAATCTAAACAACACGAAGGAGAACTAAAGCCAATGAGTTTGGAACAATTTAACAAAGAAATTGACCAAGCCATGATTGATTCACGGGAAGATAATGTTGTCAGGGCAACTGAATTACGAAAAAAATGGAACTAGAAGTTTATTGGACTCAATTTGCCCAAGATAAATTGGATGATATTTTTGATTATTATGAAATAAAAGCGAGTAAAAAAATTGCCGGGAATCTAATAACGGGAATTATAGACCAGACAATAAATATAGGCAAAAATCCCAACATTGGACAAAAAGAAGAATTATTACTGAACCGTCCTGAAGAATTTAGGTATTTGGTGTATAAAAACTACAAAATAATTTATTGGATCAACGTAATAAAAAAACAGAATAGAAATAGTCAACGTATTTGACACACGACGAAATCCTGTAAAGACAGAAGAATTTCTGAAAACAGGAAAGTAATTGCAGGAAACCACGCTATTACTCATACAATCTGTCGATCAGTGATAAACACAAACGCTGCCGTGCAAAGGGTTCGCACGACAGCGTTTGGAGGTTTGTAAGTTAAACTAAAAACCGCTTATTTTACAAAAACCCTGGTAAGGAAAGTTTTTTCTGCGGCCTGTACTTTTACCAGATACATGCCCGATTGGAGGTTGCTGATATCAAAAGAGGCGGATACCAATCCCGATGCCTGAGTTCCCATATTATCTTTCATTAATGCTTTGCCAAGCATATCGTAAACAGTAATAGAAACAGATGCTTTGTAATTCAGCATAAAAGATACGTTTAAATTTTCGGAGGCCGGATTGGGATAAACTTTGACATTATTGACAGCATTTTGCTCCTCAATACCAACCACATCATAGGTTATTTCGTTTACATCTTTATCTGCAAAATCTCCACCTGTGAAGGCTGTTGAGTTAGTTCCGTAAACAACCTGATAAAAACCGTTTCCGGTAAGGCCGTCGTTGCCCGAATCATAAATTTCCAGACGGTAACAGCTTGAAGAGGTAAACCCGAGAATAATGGTTTTAATGCTGTTTGGGTCGGAATAGGGGCCACCTTCCTGAACAACATCGCCGGCATAATTAAACAGTTTCCAGGTTGTTTGCTCAGGGTTGTCATCAAGGCCTAAAAACATCACCGCCGGTTCTCCCAAAATATCTGCTCTGTAAAATTCATGGTTGATGAGGTTGTTGGCGTCATAATCATCGCTTGTGCCGTTAACCGAAGTAATATTTACCACCAAATGATTGGTATCTCCCACAGTAAATGATAGTTGTGGAAGCTGAATTTCGGTAACATCCAAAAAGTCGAGATTGCCCGTCCAGTTAATGGTTGTGGTATCACCACCGTTGATGTAGTAATTGATGTCCATCGAAGTAATGACATCAGAGCCGTTGTTTCTGATTCTGAACTTGGGTGCCATGGTGCCGCTACAGTTTTTGTCGGTGGCGTAATATACATTGGTAAGCTCGGCATCGTTGGTAAACATTGGTGTTATGGCGTTTGTTGAACTAATAGCTGCCTGATAGACCTCTTTGGTGGCGTAATCCTGAATAAAAACCACCACTGCCAGTTCACTGTTGTCATAAACATTTTCCAGTGCCCATTTGTTGGTTAATATCATATATTGGCCTGACGAAAAGTTGGATGGGAGTGTTTTTCCCGCGTTGGTAGGCAGCATTTTTTTCATCACGTTGTAAAAATCGCGCTCCCCGTTGGTGCCTGGAGGCGAATTAAAATGAATATGTTTTTCAATTACAACAACAAAAACCCTAAAATCGGAAGCCGAAACAGTATCGGTAGCATCAATAAGTGTAGTAATATAAATAGAATCGGCATTGGGTGAAAGTTGATGTTGCACCTGAATACTAAAGGGTGAAGGAATAGCAGCAGCCATGTTAATTCTGGCCTGATTAACCTGTGAGGGCATTCCGTTCCACCAACCACCATCCATATGTACGTGAGGAACCGAGTTGATACCATAATATGCCCGTCGGGCATTGTTGTCGTTTGGGTTTTGTAAATACATGGGGTCGTTACCCGGTGAAGGCCAACTCATGTGATATTTTATCGCTGTGATAACATCTGTATTTTGCTGAAGCAAAGCATCAAAAGCAGGATTTTGAGTGGCACAAGGTCCACAGGTAGAGCTGGTAAATTCTTCGGCAAGCACCATGCGTTGCGATTGTGCAAAGGCCGAACCTGCTATTAAAAGGGCAACGGTAATAAAAAGGGTAAATTTTTTCATAAACAATAATTTAAAAGATAAATAAAACAGATTGCTAAAATACATAAACCGGCTTTATGACAATTAAAATATGTAAAAGGTTGATTATGATTTTCAAAATGTAGAACTTTTTTCTCAAAATGAACCTGTCAGGCAACCATACCTCATAACCCGATGTCAGCTAATAATAACCAAAATTGTTAAAATAGTTTAAGATAGAGGTTGAAATTATGCTAATTACAATTTTTGGAATAATTATTGAGTAGAAATTAATGTTAAATTAAAACCTAAATTATGATGAAGAAAATTTTATTATCTATTACTTTTTTTATAGCAATGGCCATATCAGTGCATGCTCAGGACATTGAATTGTACTGGAATGGTGAAAAGTTACCAGATACTGTTGGTGTATATGGCGATGCCGGTGGCGATTTTGAACTTGTATTTGAGGCTTATGTAAAGAATGTGTCCGATCATAAATTGGAAATTGGAGCTTCACGCAATATTATTCAGGCTGTTGAAGGTACCGATAACAGCTTTTGCTGGTCGGGAAGTTGCTACAGTCCTATGACTGACACCTCGGATGCAACTCATGATTTGCTGCTTCCTGCCGGACAAATGTCGCCCGATCCACCTTTTTCAGGACACTATACTCACGGACAAAAATCAGGTGAAACCATTGTTAAATACACTCTTTTTGAAAGAGGTAACGTTGACAATTGCGACTCAGTGATTGTTATTTTCAAGTATTCGCTAACCGGTGTTGAGGACAATGTTTTTGATGGTGTTTCAATTTCTGATGCCTATCCTAACCCTGCCACCAACAGAGTGAATTTCGATTTTAACTTATCAGGAGTTAACAACGCTTCGGTAAACATTGTTAACCTTTTGGGAAGTGTTGTTAAGCATGCTGATTTAACAGCCGGTTCTGATAAAGTAAGTATTGATGTTTCTGATTTGCCACAGGGAGTCTATTTCTACTCAGTAGTTGCCAACGGAAATATTTACCAAACCAAAAAGCTTATTATTAAATAGCTTTTTCAATAA
>JALVAQ010000225.1 GCA_027011095.1 Bacteroidales bacterium | reverse complement strand
TGTATTATGTCATTCGAAGTACCCGTGAGAACATGCTGTTTGATACGGGCGGGTAAATTTGAAAGAGAGTGTGACAGCGTATGGCAATTATTAAAACAGAAAAAAATACAAATAAATTTTCATATGATACTAATATGTTGTATTTTTAAACAATACAATATTTAATTGAATATTATGGTTTGAAAACTGGAAAAACAGCTGTTGAGCATACGATATATGTAGCATCAGGAGAAGTAGTCATAGGACGAGAAAGTGATTGGCTTCGATCTACTCCGCTGGGGTCATGTGTGGCTATTGTGGCCTACGATGTTGAAAAAAGAATCGGGGGCATGGCACATGTAATGCTTCCTGGAAAATCGTTGTTTGTAAATAATCCGATTATCAGGTTGAAGTATGCTTTTGATGCCATCGAATATTTAGCCGAATTGCTGGAAACACAGGGTATTGCCATTAAGAGATTACCTCTTTGTATTGTGGGGGGAGCCAATGTTTTAAAAAATGGGAGCGATACAATAGCACTTGAGGTGGCTAATAGCGTGCTTAAAATTATTGCTGACAAACAGCTAAAAGTGTATGCTGTTCTCCTTGGAGGATTTGAAAGACATACAGTTTCGTTGGAGGTTAAAACAGGAACCGTATATTACACAACAGGCAATGAACCAGATAAAGTTTTATCGATATATTGATTTTGGGTTTGTAAGGTAAGTATAGAAGTGTAAATTTTAGGATGAAAGGATGACCATGGCCGTTAATAAAAAAAGGACAGTCGAAAATAAGCCTATTAATTGTGAATTATTTAATAGTTTTTTTGATAATAATCAGGCAATTATGCTTAAGGTTAACCCTGAATCTTTAAAAATTCTTGATGCAAACCTTGCTGCAATCCATTTTTATGGCTATCGCAAGGAGGATTTATTACAAAAAACAATGTATGAGCTTTCTGTGTTGCCACACGACAAATTTGACACGATTGTCAAAGAGAAATTCAGCTCAGAGTCACTTAAGTTTGAATTTAAACAACTACTTGCAGATAATACGGTTAGGGATGTTGAGGCCTTTTCAACACCCTTGTTAATCGATAATGAGCTATATCGAATTGCTACTTTGGTGGACATCACTGCCAGGAAGCTTTCGGAAAATGAAATAAAAACCATTTTTAACACCGCTGCCAACGGGATGCGATTAATTGATTATGACTTTGTTATTAAAGTGGTTAACGATACTTTTTTGGATATGGTAGGCCTTTCAGAAGAAGAGGTTGTTGGAAGCAAATGTTATGATGTATTTAGCAGCGAGTTGTGTAATAGCGATAAATGCCCGTTGGCTCAATCGAAAAGTCATCCTTACTACAAGCAAAAGATAGAAATAATAAAACAAACACATGACGGTAAAAGAATCCCGGTGATGTTAACAGCGATTTCTTTTGTTGATGAAGATGGGGTTGCAGTTGGGTTGGTGGAGGACTTTACCGATATTTCAGACCACAAAAAAAGCGAGGAAATGCTTAATGCTTATAATCAGCAGCTTGTTGCAGCTAATCAGCAATTAACAGCTGCCGAACAACAACTACGTGCAGCCAACCAGCAATTAGTTGCTTCTGAAACACAATTCAGGTTGCTGGCTCTTAAGTACAGGGCGTTGTTTGACGGTATAAACGATGCTGCATTTGTGCATCCCTTTAAAGCAAACGGCTTTGGAAAATTTGTTGAGGTAAACGAGGTTGCATTAAAAAAAATGGGATATACAAGAGAAGAATTACTTGATTTGTCTCCTGCCGATATTAGTTCTTCTTATGATGTGGAAATTCAGGGAAGTCTCCAAGGTAGATCGTTATTTGAAAAAGATGGATATTCAGTTTTTGAGGCAACTCACATTACTAAAAGTGGTAAAAAAATACCCGTTGAAGTAAGTTCAAGTATTTTTATCTACGAAGGGGAGAAGTATATTCTTTCGGTAGCTCGCGATATTTCCGACAGGAAAAAATCGGAAGCGGAGCTGGCTAAACTTTCAACAGCCGTTAGTCAAAGTCCTGCGCTAATAGTAATTACCGGCTTGGATGGTGCCATTGAGTATGTAAATCCTAAAGTTGAAGAGATTACGGGGTATCGGAAATCCGAATTGATTGGTGAGAACCTTAGAATACTTAAATCCGGATTACATACATCTGACTTGTACAAAGAAATCTGGGATGCGATTACCAAAGGAGAAAGCTGGCGTGGTGAGATCTGTAATAAAAAGAAAAATGGTGAATTATATTGGGAGTCAGCGCTTATTTCGCCCGTTTTTAATAACAGGGGTGTTATCACCAATTACATAAAAGTTGCCGAAAACATTACGCAGCAAAAATATAAGGCACAAATACAAAAAGTTATCTACAATATTTCCAATGCGGTTCTGTCTTCAACTGATGTAAAGCATTTCGCCAATGTTGTCAAAAGCGAGCTTTCTACATTAATTGACACAACCAACTATTATATAGCACTGTACAATAATGAAACCAACACATTTACACTGGCGACTCACTTTGATGAGAAAGATGATTTTAAAACTTTTTCGGCTGATAAAACCTTAACAGGTTATGTGTTAAAAACAAAAAAAACATTGCTTGCCACACATGATATTAAAAATAAACTGGTGGCATCAGGTGAAGTTGAATTGCAAGGTGCCGACTCAAAAGTATGGCTTGGAATTCCGCTTTTAATTGATGATGAGGCAATAGGTGTTTTGGCTGTCCAAAATTACAAGTCGGCCAATGCGTTTAGTAAGTCTGATGTTGAGATGCTGGAGATTATCTCGAACCAGATTAGTATTTCCATCAATCGTAAAAAGAAGGAAGAAGAACTTGTAGCAGCATTGGAAAAAGCACAGGAGAGCGAGCGGCTTAAAACGGCTTTTTTGGCCAATATGAGCCACGAAATACGTACGCCCATGAACGGTATTTTGGGTTTTACAAGTTTGTTAAAGGAGGCTGACTTTTCAGAAGCTGAAAAATCAGAATTTATTAATAATATTTCTGCCAGTGGCGAAAGGTTGTTAAACACGGTAAACGATTTGGTTAATATCTCTAAAATTGAAGCAGGACAGATGGAGGTTCGTAAAACCATGGTTTCCCTCAATAGATTATTAAAAGAACTCTATTTATTTTTTAAGCCTGAAGCCGATAATAAAGGGCTTGGGTTAAAGTTGTTTTTACCCCAAGATGAAATAAGAACGTTTTCTGATGAGGCCAAATTGCATGGTATATTAACCAATCTTATAAAAAATGCCATAAAATTTACTTTAGAGGGCGCTGTATCCTTTGGATATCAGTTGAGTCAAGATGATATGAGCCGTCAAATCGAATTTTTTGTGGAAGATACGGGAATAGGAATCCCCGCAAATAAACAGCAGGTAATTTTTGACAGATTTGTTCAGGCTGATATTGAAGATACAAGGGTGTTTGAAGGGTCGGGGCTTGGATTGTCCATCTCAAAAGCCTATGCTGAAATGTTGGACGGCTCCCTTACTGTTCAGTCGGAAGAGGGGAAGGGGTCAAAGTTTATTCTTACTATTCCCCATGTTTCTGATAGCGTTATGGAATATAAACCAAACTTGGGAACGGACAAAATGCAAAATGATATTCCTGAATTTTTTGATCTGGACTTGTTGATTGTAGAAGATGATGAGGTGAGTACCGACTATCTGGTAATTGTTGTGAAAAACAACTTTCGTCGTATTTTTATTGCTAATAATGGTGTTGAAGCCATCGAGTTAGTAAAAGCAAATCCCGGAATTGGCGTTGTTTTAATGGATATTAAGATGCCTGTGATGGGAGGTTACGAAGCAACACGGCAGATTAGAAAGTTTAACAAAGAGGTCATCATAATCGCTCAAACGGCGTTTGTTTTTAGAGGCGATAAAGAAAAAGCCCTTGAAGCCGGGTGCAACGCCTATTTAACAAAACCCATCAACAGAAAAGCCTTGTTGGAACAGATTAGTAATATGATAAAAAAATAGTTTATAATCCGAGCCAAATACGCTCATCCGAATTTACCCTTTAATAAGGTTTTTCAACTATCTTTGAAAGATGATAAAAAATTTAATTTTATGAAAAAAATATTTATTTTTCTTTTTACCCTCTTTTCCATTTCAGCATTTGGACAAAGTTTTTACGATTTTGCCGTAAAAGATATTGATGGTAACGATTTTCCACTTTCACAACTTAAAGGCAAAAAAGTGATGGTGGTTAACGTGGCTTCAAAATGTGGTTTTACTCCGCAATATGAACAACTTGAAGCAATTTATAAAAAGTATAAGGCTGATAATTTCGTTATTATCGGGTTTCCTGCCAATGATTTTAAAGAACAGGAACCGGGGAGTAACAAGGAGATAAAACAGTTTTGTATCGAAAACTACGGCGTAACATTTCCCATGATGGAAAAAATTCACGTGAAGGGCGACAGTATTCATCCGCTTTATAAATGGCTTACTCAAAAAAGTCTGAATGGTGTTGAAGATTCGCGTGTAAAGTGGAATTTTCAGAAATACCTTATTGGTACAAATGGAAAGCTTGAAAAAGTAATCAGTCCCTGGACAAAACCTGACAGTAAAAAAATAATAAACTGGATTGAAGGGGAGGAGTAATGCCGAAATATCTGCTTTATGCTTTGCTGCTCATTGCAAGCTTATTGTTGTTTGCCGCATCCGACCTGTTTCCCACCGACTGCGCATCGCCTTCCAATGCAAATGAGCAATGTTTGGATGCCGGTGCTGTTTCCGATAAGCCTGAAATTACTGATGACTGCCAATGGAAAGGCCTTCCGCTTTACGGTAAAATAAAGTTTGTGGAGTCGTTTCCCGATGTTAAGATTAAGTTTGTAGAGTCATTTCCCGACATTAAAGTAAAGTTTGTAACCTCTTTTCCGGATAAATGCGGTGAGTGGCAGGTAGTCGAATCGTTTCCCGATTTAAAGGTGCAGGTAGTTGAATCATTCCCCGACATCAAGGTTAAAATTGTAGAATCGTTTCCCGGAACCGAAAAATAGCAATATTACAATTGCAGGTGGCAGATTTGTAAAAAGTTTATGATAGTTAGGTTTATTTTTTTAGTTTTGCTGTAAGTGTAACTTGTTACCCGGGTTTTGTTCCGGGTTTTTGTCAATTCAATATATATTGTAACTATGTTTGATGCATTTAAAGATTTAATGAGTGAAATTAAAATCAGACCTGATACGAGCGAAAGAATAGATTTTGACAAAGGTTTTTTAATACCATTAAGCATAGTAGGAGTAGTGGTTTCAGTGGTATCCGTTGTAATAAATGCCTTTCTTGAGTTTAAACTTACCTTATATACTATTCCGATTATTAGCCTTTTCTTCTTTATTCTTATATTTTATTTGGGGAAAAAAGAGAAGTTTGTTAAATCTGCCAAATGGCTTTTTATTATTACGGTTCTACTTGCTACAAATTTGGTGTGGTACTATAACTACGGGTCGCACAGCTATTGGATTTTTCTTTTGATTATGCTGTACAGCTATCTTATTTTTATGGTGAGTGGGAAGCAGCTGTTGTTTATCAGTCTGGTGCTTTTGGTTAATTTATCCGTTTTATTTATTTATGAATACCTTCATCCCAATGCGTTGGGTGACTATACCAGTAGCAGAGCCCGAATTGTAGACTCTTATGCAGCAATGTATCTTTTTGGCGTTTCCGCCTATATTTTGATGAGCCTTACAAAAAGATATTATCTGCTTGAATATGCTAAAGCGAGGGAGTCTGATAAACTTAAGTCGTCGTTTTTATCAAACTTAACCCACGAAATAAGAACCCCTTTAAATGCCATAACCGGTTTTAGTGGTGTATTGGCCGACGAAGAGCTTACCAGAGAAGAAAAACAGCACTATAAATCAATAATAGAAAGTAGCAGCGATTCGTTATTGCAGTTGATAGATGATGTTTTAGATGCTTCCTATATTGAAGCCGGACAGTTGAGCCTTCATGTGGCCGAATTTTGTGTAAGTGATTTAATTTCAAGGCTGGAAACTACTTATAAAAAGGAAGCTTTAAAGATAGGTAAACAAAGTTTATCAGTTTCAGGGGAAATTTCGGAAGAGAAAGTTTATGCTGTTTCGGATGAAACGCGGATTAATCAGATTTTTGTAAAATTAATTGATAACGCTTTAAAATTTACCGATAAAGGGTTTGTTTTATTTGGGTTTATTGAGGAGGAAAATCAGTTGCATTTTTATGTTTCCGATAGTGGGATAGGAATTGAAAAAGAATATCAGGAAAAGATATTTGACAGGTTCTATAAAGTAGAAAATCAAATCAATACACTATATAGGGGGGCTGGATTGGGGCTCTATTTAACAAAAAAAAATATTGAGCTGTTGTCAGGTTCCATTTGGGTAGAGTCGCAAGCGGGAGCAGGTTCTACGTTTCATTTTGTTATCCCGGTTGAGGGTATTCGTAAAGAGGCTGTAAACATTGTGAAAGATAGGTTACGAGCCGTTAAATCGGTAAATTATTTTATACCTTCATTGTTAATTGTTGAAGATGATTTTGCCAGTATGACCCTGCTCACTCAATTGGTTTCGGGTTCAGCTAACAAATTGTTTACAGCAGAAAAAGGAAAAGAGGCGGTAGATATTTTTAAAGAAAACCGGGATATAGCTGTTGTGTTGCTCGATATTCAACTTCCTGACATTAATGGTTTTGAAGTTATAAAACAGCTGCGCTACATCAACCCCGATGTAATAATAATCGCCCAAACAGCTTACGTTTCCGAAAAAGATAAACACAGATGCATCGAAGCCGGCTTTGATGGCTATATAGCAAAGCCAATTGATAAACACAAGTTACTTGAGATGATTGGCCAATTATTGGACAACCAAAAATAACCTGTTGTTATGTACAGATTCTCTCAGATTAGCTTAACGGATATTATGCAAATTACCTTATTCCAACTCCAGCAGCAACTGGTTTTTAGTAACAATATCCCCTTTTTTAACGTAAATCTTTTTAACAACAGCATCAAAGGGTGCTAATACCTCATTTATCATTTTCATGGCTTCCAGCCCCAACATCTTATCGTTATACGATACTTTTGAACCCTTTTTTACATAAATTTCGGCGATGGTACCGGGAATAAAGGCCACAATTTTTTTTGGGTCTTTAGGCTTATACTTTTCCCGTTCCCTGAATTTTTTGGTAAGTCTCGTAGAATATGCAACATCGTCAACCTTAAGTATCTCCAATGGGGCGGATACCTCTTTTTTTTCTTCTTTAATTTTTGCCATAGCTCAGGATTTTAAAAGGGTGGTATTCCGTGTTTTTTGGTTGGCATTCTCACATCTTTTTCTGCTGAAATTTCCAATGCGTGAATTAAAATTTTACGCGTTTCATTGGGTTCAATAACAGCGTCGATATAGCCATAGGCAGCAGCCACGTATGGGTTGGCAAATTTTTCCTTATACTCTTCAACTTTCTCCTGACGTACTTTGTCGGGATCTTTGGCGTGGGCAATCTCTTTACGGAAAATGATGTTGGCAGCACCCTCCGGACCCATAACGGCAATTTCAGCTGTTGGCCATGCAAATACAAAGTCGGCACGCAGATGGTGCGAACACATGGCAATATAGCCGCCACCGTATGCTTTTCGCATAATAAGGGTGATTTTAGGAACAGTGGCTTCCGAATAGGCATAAAGCACTTTGGCACCATGGCGGATAACGCCCGCATGTTCCTGGTCAACACCCGGAAGGTATCCCGGCAGGTCAACCAATGTTATTAATGGAATGTTAAAAGCATCGCAATAACGAATAAAACGGGCGGCTTTGTCTGAGGAATCTACATCCAAAACGCCGGCTAGTACCATTGGCTGATTGGCAACAAATCCAACAGTTTCACCGTTCATTCTGCCAAAACCGATAACCATGTTCTGTGCAAACATCTCCATAATCTCCAAAAAGTCAGAGTCATCGGTCAACGACTTGATAATATCTCTTACATCATAAGGTTCTTTTGGGTCTTCCGAAATAATGTTGTCAATTTTATACTGGCGAGTTTTTGGTGACTTTTTCGGGAAACGTTCAGCTTTTCGTGTATTGTTCCATGGAATAAAACTGGCGAGTTTTTTAATCTGGCTAAAGCACTGCTCTTCACTTTCAGCGTAAAAGTGGGCATTACCGGTGGTTTCGCAATGTACACGGGCGCCTCCCAAAGCTTCCATTGAAATTTCTTCGCCCAGTACCGATTTAATAACCTCGGGGCCGGTAATAAACATTTTTGAAATTTTGTCCACCACAAAAACAAAGTCGGTAAGCGCCGGCGAATAAACTGCTCCCCCGGCACAAGGCCCCAAAATAACCGATATCTGTGGTATTACGCCCGAAGCAAGCGTATTACGGAAAAATATTTCGCCATAGCCTGCCAGCGAGTTTACCCCTTCCTGAATACGAGCACCTCCGGAATCGTTAATTCCTATTAACGGTACTTTAAGCTTTAAGGCATGATCCATAATTTTGGTAATTTTTTTGGCATGCATCCAGCCCAACGAACCTCCGGCAACCGTAAAGTCCTGCGCATAGATACACACGGGATGGCCGCTTAAAGTTCCTGTTCCGGTTAATACCCCGTCGCCCGGAAGATATTTTTTGTCCATGTCGAAATCCTTGGCGGCATGCTCAACAAAAAGATCGTATTCGTGAAATGATTTGGGATCGAGTAAAGCTAAAATCCGCTCCCTTGCGGTTAACTTCCCAACAGCCTTTTGTTTTTCAATGGCCTTGTCACCACCACCTTTTAAGGCGTTTCGCATGCGCACTTTTAAATCGCTGGTTTTTTCTTTTAGACCCATAATTAATTAATTTTCAGTTTCATAAAAAAAGAGATAAGCCATAATAGTCATTGCTATTATTGTAAAATACTTATCTCTTTAACTGCAAATGTAATTTAAATTGATAAACCTGCAAGAAGTTTCTTGGTAACAATGCCGATTATTTGCCCGCCAAATTATTTTGAGAGCCTATATTTTTAAAATACAGATTGTTATAAATCAAGTCTTTTTTTATTTTAAGGAAATTTTTTTAATGTATTTTTGTCAGATGGATAGCTGTAATCAAATTAACGGTAAAC
>JALVAQ010000224.1 GCA_027011095.1 Bacteroidales bacterium | reverse complement strand
CTGTATATCCGTAATTAGTCATATTCCTGTAATACTAGCAATAACAAGCCTGTCAAAGATCCGCTCTCCAAAATATCTTCGATTTAGCTTATAAACAAACTCATTAAGATATAGTTGTAAATATTTCCTCTTGATTTTGTGGTAGTTTCCAACAAAGTTTCTTTTGGCATTGCTTATGGCTATATGCACCCATTTTAATGTTTCTTTAGTAGTTTGTTCAGTTGATTTCTCAGTTATATGTATTTCTACGTAGTCTGCTATATTAACATATGATGTGCTTTTGTCAGTAAATACAATGGTTTGCTCGCCATCAATAGACTTCTGAAATGTTTCATCTGCACCATCAGCCTTATGGTCATCAAGTACCTTTGCTTTAAAATATCTGCATTGTCTGTCCACTTTTCCAGTTTCTATATCTTCCAGGATTGTACTTTCTGCCATCACCATAACATTAGATTTTGTTTTGCTTCCCCGACCAGCCTTTTGTGTTTTATGACTATGCGCTGAAGCTTCTATGGTAAAATAGCCTTCATCCATTTCTATCATTCCCTCTAATGTATAACGATCATCCCGTTTACCCATAGCTTTGCGAAGCTTATGTACCATAGCCCATACTGGTTCGTAACGCTTCAAGCCTAATTGACGTTGAATTTCTTTACTTGAGAAACCCTTCTTTGTGGCACTCAATAAGAACATAGTCTTATACCATATCAGAAAAGATAAGTTTGAACTTTGCATAATAGTGCCACTTCGCAATGAGGTACGGCTTCTGCATTGCTTGCATTCGTAACTCCACTGACTCTTTATCCAATAGTGTTCTGTATGACCGCATCGCTTACATACAACGCCTACCTTATCTCGCTCTGCTTTAAAATGATTTCTGCAAGATTCTTCGCTATTAAAATGTGCTGTAAAATTAAATATATTCATAATCTTTATTTTCTTCAAAGATAAGCAATTATATTGAATTATTAGTGATTGCGGATATACAAAATAATATTAATGATAATCATTAAATAATATTTGTATTTCATAAATATTATTCTATCTTTGCCAAAGAAATAATATTTGAATACAATGAAAAAAGCAGTAACAGTAATTCTTGTTCTCGGAACTTTAGCGTTTATAATGTTTTACGATTTTCAGGGTAAAGATATTTTTTTAAAGACCATCGTCATTATAATACCCATGCTCTTTTTACTTAACATCTTTATGCGAAACTCGCTTAAATTTAAAAATTATTTTACAAGCAGGTATAACATCTTTACCTCAAAATACAGGTATTCTGAGGCTTTTGATTTGTCGGAAGACTTACTTTTCGACAAGGTAAGTGAAGTTGTTGCACAAAGTAATTATAAGGTTTCCGGTGTTAATAAGAACCGTCACCAGATACTGCTAACTACCGGATTCAGTCTTTCATCGTGGGGAGAAAACGTGTATATTGAAGTAAAAACTGTTGGCAACAAAACCGTAATGAATCTTTGTTCGGTAACATTTTTCCAGATAGTTTCGTGGGGAAAAAACAGAAAAAATATCAGGAAGTTAACAGGCGAAATAGAAAGCTCTTTTATCATTTAACACCAATCTCATGGCCATAATTGTAAACCTTGACGTGATGCTTGCCCGCAGGAAAATGAAGTTGAAAGAACTTTCGGAAAAAACGGGCATCTCCTCTGTAAACCTTTCTATTTTAAAGCAGGGCAAGGGAAAAGCCATTCGTTTTTCTACCATGGAAGCTATTTGCCGGGCTTTGGAATGCCAACCCGGTGACATTTTAGAATATAAACCTACCTTTACCCCATGATTTTCATTACGCGCACCGAAACCGACCCCTTCTTTAACATCGCTGCCGAAGAGTATGTTTTAAAGCATTTTACCGATGATGTGCTTATGCTGTGGCAAAGCAGGCCATCGGTAGTGATTGGCAAACATCAAAACCTTGTGGCTGAGGTAAATCTCAATTATACAAGGCAAAACAATATTCCGGTGCTGCGAAGAATATCAGGTGGCGGAACGGTTTACCACGATTTGGGAAATCTGAACTACACCTTTATCAGAAGCGAGGAAAACCGTGAACGGTTGATCAATTTTAAAGCTTTTTCAAAGCCCGTTATTGAGTTTTTAAAAACGTTGGGAATTAAGGCTGAGGTGCAAGGTAAAAGCAATCTTGTAGTTGACGGTAAAAAATTCTCCGGAAATGCTGCGCACGTTTTTAAAAATCGCGTGTTACACCATGGAACCATGCTGTTTAACTCCAACCTTGATGAGTTGGAAAAGATTATCCGGCCTGCCAAAGCACAAATAAATGACAAGTCGATAAAATCGGTTAAAGCCACTGTTACCAATCTTGCCGACAAGGTGAAAGATCCTTTAACCATTAAAGGTTTCACAAATCAGCTGACTGGTTTTTTAATCGACTTTTATGGTATTGAAAAAAGCTACTCTTTTACCCTGCATGATAAGGAGGCTGTCAGGATGTTGATGAATGAAAAATACAATACTGTTGACTGGAACTACGGTTACTCGCCCTCCTATGAGTTTGAAAACAAGAGTGGAAATGCGTCATTGCATATCAAGGTTAAAAAAGGAATAATAGAATATGGAG
>JALVAQ010000223.1 GCA_027011095.1 Bacteroidales bacterium | reverse complement strand
TATTTCTACGGGTAAGGATGGAAAAGATAAAGTTACAGAGTACCTTGATGAGCTTGAATTTTTAGTGGACACGGCAGGAGGTGTGGTGGAAACACGGTTTATCCAAAATCTTGATTTTCCCAATCCTAAAACCTATGTGGGTACCGGAAAACTGGAAGAAATTGTTCAATATGTAAAGGCTGCCGAAATCGACATGGTGGTTTTTGATGATGAACTTTCCCCTTCGCAAATCCGTAATCTTGAACGGGCCATCGAAGCCAAGGTACTCGACAGGACCAACCTGATACTTGATATCTTTGCCAAACGGGCACAAACAGCCCATGCCAAAGTGCAGGTAGAATTGGCACAATATCAATACCTGCTTCCGCGGCTTACCGGTATGTGGACCCACCTGGAGCGTCAGCGGGGAGGTATCGGCCTGCGTGGCCCCGGTGAAACCGAAATTGAAACCGACCGCCGTATTATTCGCGATAAAATTGCACTGCTCAAAAAAAAGCTGGTGCAAATAGATAAGCAAAAAGCCACCCAGCGAAAAAATCGTGGAAAAATGGTAAGGGTGGCACTGGTGGGTTACACCAATGTGGGTAAATCAACCATTATGAATCTGCTATCCAAGTCGGATATTTTTGCTGAAAACAAGTTGTTTGCCACGCTTGATACCACGGTCAGGAAAGTGGTAATTGAAAACCTTCCATTTTTACTTTCCGACACGGTAGGGTTTATTCGTAAACTGCCGCACGGACTGGTGGAGTCGTTTAAATCAACTTTGGATGAAGTTAGGGAATCGGATATTTTGGTGCATGTGGTGGATATTTCACATCCCGAATTTGAAGACCAGATAAAAACGGTAACAACAACCCTTTCGGAAATTGATGCCGGTGAAAAACCGGTTATCATGGTATTTAACAAAGTAGATGCTTACCGTTGGGTTGAAAAGGAGGAGGACGACCTTACTCCGGCAACCGTTGAAAACATCAGTCTGGATGAATTAAAAAATACCTGGATGGCAAAGGATAATCATCCCTGTATATTCATTTCTGCCAAAACAAAAGAAAATTACGATGAGTTTAAAAAACTGCTTTATGGACATATTAAAAAGGTTCATGCTGTAAGGTATCCTTACAACGACTTTTTGTATTAAACTCAACCCAGCCTAAGATTTTCAATCTTGCCCCAACTCATAATAAGCCAAGCTCCCAAAATTAAAAAATGGTTATCCATAATTAACAGATAACCATGTTATAACAATGTATTAAGTAGCCCCACCAGGACTCCCCGCCCGTACCGAATGGCACGTTCGGGCGGGCCTGCCCGACTATTTCATTCAGGCGGGGAACCAGGATCTAGAGTTTAGGAAACTCCTATATGTTAAGCAAGATATGATTTTTAAGAAACCTTCTTCCTGCGGCGGTTTTAAGATACCTTTCTCGTTTTATTGCCTCATCTCTTGTTTCAAACTTCTCAAAGTAAACTATTTTCCAAGGGCGAAAAGCCTTGTTAGATTTGGTTTTTCCCAGATTATGTTCCTTTAAGCGAATATCAAGATTTTCACAATGACCTTTATAAAATCTTTGATGAGATTCTGAGTAAATTACATATGCATAGTAAGGCATTAGAAAACAATTTGTAGCCCCACCAGGACTCGAACCTGGATCTAGAGTTTAGGAAACTCCTATTCTATCCCTTGAACTATGGGGCCAAAAATTCAGGCTGCAAAAATAGGCTTTTTCTTTATATTCCTATATGCTCATTGTGATTATATTACAAAAGTAAATATGATTGTGAAAATATTAGTAGCCCCACCAGGACTTCTCACTCCTGCCAGGCTATTTTGTTTAAGCGGGAAATCTGAATCCAGAGTTTAGGAAACTCCTATTCCCCGCCCGAACGTACCGTTCGGTACGGGCGGGCCCGCCCGAACGACCGGTTTATTTTTTCAATAAAATATTTTTAACTGTTAATAATCATTCTTCGGAAAATGATTGCTTTACAAGTCGTCCGGTCGGGCGGGTATCCCTTGAACTATGGGGCCAAAAATTCAGGCTGCAAAAATAGGCTTTTTCTTTATATCCTCTCCAAAAAATATTTCTCCAACTGACGCAGGTCGTTGCTAAAACGGCGGATGCCTTCCGATAGCTTTTCGTTGGCCATGGGGTTATCGTTTAGCGCCCAGCGGAACTCCATTTCGTTGTAATGTTCAGGTTCAATATCCATGGCTTTGGCCGTTTTAACCGATAACTTTGGCTTGATTTCAATGTTCGATTTTTCCAGCTCATCCAACAAAGCCGGAGAGATGGTAAGTAGGTCGCATCCGGTAAGCTCAATAATCTCCTCTTTGTTACGGAAACTGGCTCCCATTATTTCCGTCTTAAACTCAAACTTTTTGTAGTAATTATAAATTTCAGTAACCGACAAAACGCCGGGGTCTTCCGTTGCCGGAATATGGTCAACACCCCGTTCCTTTTTGTACCAGTCCAAAATTCGGCCCACAAACGGCGAGATAAGTGTTACCCCTGCTTCGGCACAACAAATGGCCTGTTCCTTACTAAACAAGAGGGTCAGGTTGGTATGAATACCCTCTTTTTCCAATATTTCGGCAGCCTTAATGCCCTCCCAGGTGGCAGCCACTTTGATAAGCACTCTTTCGCGCGAAATACCCTCCTTTTCGTAAAGGCGTATCAACCCTTTGGCATAGGATATGGTATCGTATATGCGAAACGATAAACGGGCATCCACTTCGGTGGAAACACGCCCGGGAACAATTTTTAATATCTCCATACCAAAGTTTACCGACACTTTTTTTAATCCAAACCGCAGTTTTTGGTGAATGTCACCCTGCTGCTTCCGGGCAAAAGCCACAGCATCGTCAATAAGGGTTTTGTATTGAGGGTTTTGTGCTGCCGCCAGTATTAACGATGGGTTGGTAGTAGCATCCTGAGGTTTAAACTTTTTCATCGACTCAAAATCGCCGGTATCAGCCACTACGGTGGTATATTGTTTTAATTGTTCCAGTGAATTCATCATACTCTGTTTTGACAAAATTATTGGCAAATATATTATCTCTTTACAGAAAAATAACGCTTAAAACCTTAAAACTGCAAAAAGACTTAAAAAAACTATTTCAAAAACTGAAAGGCTTTTTTATTCATTATATTTGCACTTTTTAAAATATAGTTGAAAATGAAAAAGATAAGTGGAATAGCACTCATTCTGATGGTAATAATATCAGGAATAACCTGTGCCAATAATAAAACGAAAACAATGACAACAACAAATCCTTTGTTGCAAAAATGGGACACCCCTTTTGAGGTACCTCCGTTCAGTAAAATAAAGCCCGCTGATTATGTGCCGGCTTTTGAAAAAGCCATGAAGGTGCAAAACGACAACATCAACTCCATCGTTAACAATACTGATGCCCCCACTTTTGATAACACCATAGCTGCACTGGCCTACTCAGGCCGGTTGCTCGATAAAGTTTCAGCTGTATTTTACGGACAGTTGAGCGCCAACACAAACGACAGCCTTCAAAAGGTGGCCGAGGAACTGTCGCCAAAACTATCGCATCACAGCGATGAAATCAGTATGAATCCTGCATTATTTGCAAAAATTAAACAGGTTTACAACAAAAAAGATAAGCTGAAGCTTACAACTGAACAAGCTTACCTGCTTGAAGAAACCTACCAAAGTTTTGTACGAAACGGAGCCAATCTGTCGAAAGACGATCAGAAAACTCTTCAGGATATTAACAAGCAACTATCATCGCTTACCCTAAAATACGATCAAAATGTTCTTAAAGAAACCAATAGTTATCGTCTTGTAATCAATAATAAAAATGATTTGTCGGGCCTGCCTGCTGCAGTAATCGACCAGGCAGCACAAACAGCCAAGGCTGCCGGACTTGAAGGAAAATGGGTGTTTACCACACAAAAACCCAGCATGATTCCGTTTTTGCAGTTTGCCGACAACCGTAATTTGCGGCAACAAATTTACCATGCTTACCTTAACAGGGCTAACAATAACAATGAGTACGACAACAAAAAAGTGTTGACACAAATTGTAAACCTAAGGTTAAAAAAAGCACAGCTTTTTGGTTTTGATAGCTATGCCAATTACCGGCTTCAAAACAGGATGGCCAAAAATGCCGATAATGTTTTTAAGCTGCTGGGTCAGGTTTGGAAAGCGGCCCTGCCGGTATCGGAAAGAGAAGTAGAGGAAATGCAGAAAATTATTGACAAGGAGGGTGGTAACTTTAAACTGGCCAGCTGGGACTGGTGGTACTATGCCGAAAAGATTCGCAAACAGAAGTACGATTTGGACGAAAAAGAGTTAAGTCCCTATTTTAAGCTTGAAAACGTAAGAGATGGGGCTTTTCAGGTGTATCATAACCTCTACGGAATCACCTTTACCCCCATTAAAAACATACCCAAGCCCCACCCCGATGCACTTGCTTATGAGGTAAAAGAATCAGATGGCAGCCACCTTGGTGTTTTGTACATGGACTTTCATCCGCGTGCTTCAAAACAGGGCGGTGCCTGGCAGGGAGAGTACCAAAGTCATTATGTTACACCGCAGGGCAAAAATGTTTCGCCGGTGGTTACGGTGGTTTATAACTTTACCAAACCCGGTGCAAAAACGCCTGCCCTGTTAAATTTTGATGAGGTGGAAACACTGTTCCACGAGCTGGGCCATGCCATGGATGCCCTGTTTGCTAAAAACACCTATCCCGGCAACCACATTCCTTCCGATTTTGTGGAGCTTCCTTCGCAAATGATGGAACATTGGGCTACCGAGCCGCAAGTACTAAAAATGTATGCAAAAAATTATCTTACCGGCGAACCCATCCCCCAAAAGCTGATAGAAAAAATTCATAACAGCAAGTTTTTTAATCAGGGATTTATGAATGTGGAATATCTTGCAGCCTCATATCTTGATATGGATTACCACACCATAAAAAAACCGCTCACCGTTAGTGTTACCGGTTTTGAAAAAGATGCCATGAACAAAATAGGGCTTATCCCACAAATTGAACCCCGTTACAGAAGCACCTATTTTACCCATATTACCGGTGGCTACGATGCAGGTTATTATAGCTACCTTTGGGCTGCCGTGCTCGATAACGATGCCTTTGCGTATTTTAAGGAAACCGGTATTTTTAATAAGAAAACAGCTGAAAAGTTCAGAAAAAATATTCTCGAAGTGGACGGCACGCAGGACCCTGCTGTTTTATATCGGAATTTCAGAGGCCGCGATGCTATTGTAGAACCGCTTCTTGAAAACAGAGGTCTAAAATAATAAAAGGTTAAAACAATGGAAACCAAACGACAACAACGAATTTCAAAGCTTGTTCAACACGACCTTGGGGAAATATTCCAGCTGGAAGTACCCCATCTTACCCCCGGTGTAATGGTAACGGTTACAAAGGTTCATGTTACGCCCGATTTAGCTTTGGCAAAAGTTTATTTAAGCCTTTTCCCCACAAAGGACAAAGAGGCTTTACTATCGGGGATAAACACAGCCTCACGCGAAATAAGAGGGCTGCTTGGAAAACGAATCAGACATCAGTTGCGTGCCATTCCCGAACTGCGCTTTTACCTTGATGACTCGCTCGATTATATTGAGAAAATTGATAAGCTGCTTAAGGATAAATAGTTGATAACAAGCACTGAGAAAAACAAATATATGAATAAAATAAAAAAAAAGTAAATATTGAATTTTAATATCAAATGAAATACGACCCTATAAAAAGAAAACTCGGTGTGGTGTTTAACAAAACACCCTTTTTGCGTAAACTGTTTTACCGCCTGTTGGATGTGCTGCTTTTAAGAAGTTGGCATGTACACAAAGCCCTGAAAGAGTGGGAAAAAGGCCATCGTGGAAAACAGCAGATATTGGATGCCGGCTCCGGCTTTGGCCAATATGTTTACTACATGGCTTCGCGTAATGCCGATTGGAATATAAAAGGAATGGATGTTAAACCCGAGCAGGTTGACGATTGTAACCGGTTTTTTAGTAAAGTAGGCTTGACCAACGCCAATTTTGAATTGGGAGATTTAACCAGGCTGAATGAAACCGAAATATACGACCTTGTGTTAAGTGTGGATGTGATGGAACACATCGAAGAGGATGTGCTGGTTTTTAAAAACTTCTACAAAGCATTAAAACCGGGAGGAATGCTGTTGGTTTCAACCCCTTCCGACCAGGGAGGCTCCGATTCGCATCACGACCACGACCATGAGGGCGAAGGAGGCGAACACTCGTTTATCGACGAACATGTACGCGATGGATACGGCGTGCAGGAAATTGCCGACAAAATGAAATCGGCAGGCTTTTCAAAAACCGAAGTGCATTACCAATACGGCACCCCGGGCAAAATTGCCTGGAAGCTCAGCATGAAATACCCCATTGTTATGCTTAATGCCTCTTACATCTTTTTTATTGTGCTTCCGTTTTATTATCTGATAACCATGCCGTTTGTGTTGTTATTAAATTGGGCAGATGTAAGTTCATCCCATAAAACCGGCACCGGTGTAATTGCCAAAGCCTGGAAATAAATACCATTTTACCTTAAAATGTGGTCCTATGCGATTTTCACTTTTTATAGCAAAAAGATATCTGATTTCAAAAAAGTCGCATAACCTTATTAACATTATTTCATTTATTTCGCTGGGCGGACTGGCAATGGGAACCATGGCGCTTATTATTGTGCTTTCGGTGTTCAACGGGTTTGAAGGGGTGATAAAGTCGCTTTACAAAACCATCGACCCCGACTTACTGATTACCGTTAAACAGGGAAAAACTTTTCATTACAACAGCTTTCCTTCCGATTCCGTAAAAAAAATAGCCGGCGTTTACGATTTGGTACAAGTGGTTACCGAAGACGCCCTTTTAAAATACAACGACAAACAACTTATCGGGAAAATAAAAGGTGTATCGGATAACTACAGCAAAGTTTCGTTGCTCGATACCATGGTGGTAAATGGTACCTTTGAATTGCGCCGTGGGCAACAAAACTTTGCCGTTATAGGAGCCGGTGTAGCCTGGTTTTTGGGGGTTAACCTGCGCGATGTAAAAAGCCTGCTTTCGGTTTATGTGCCCAAACGCGGAAACGCATCCTCGTTTTCGATGCAGAGCGCTTTTAATAACAGGGTTATTCATCCGGCAGGCATTTTCTCGGTTCAGCAGGAAATTGATGATCAATATGTGTTTGTTCCGTTGCGTTTTGCACGCGATTTATTGGATTACACCGATGAAGTCACTTCCGTGGAGGTCTATTTGAAACCGGGTGCCGATGTGCAAAAAATTAAATCCGCCATCGAAAAAGCAATCGGAAAAAGCTTTGAAGTTAAAGACAGAAATCAGCAAAATGCCGTTTTGTTTAAGGTGATGAAATCGGAAAAACTCGCCATCTATTTAATTCTTGTGTTTATTCTTGTTTTGGCATCGTTTAACATGATTGGCTCCATTTCGGTGCTGATTGTGGAAAAGAAAAAGGATATTGCCGTGTTAAAAAGCATGGGTGCCGACAAAAAAACGGTCAGCCGTATATTTTTTAGCGAAGGGATTTTAATCAGCCTTATCGGAACGCTTACCGGACTGATACTTGGCTACCTGATTTTATTGTTGCAGCAACATTTCGGCCTTGTAAAGCTGGGTGGAGGAGCAGGTGCATTTATTATTGACGCCTATCCCGTTAAGTTGATTTGGACCGATTTTGTTTATGTGTTTCTAACCGTTCAGGTTATCGGTATGCTGGCTTCATGGTATCCGGTAAAATTTTTACTGCGCAATTTCGAAGAGATTGAATTAAAATAGAACCTGTCAAAAAAGCTCAACTTAACAATCTGCAGGAAGGTACCGCCCACAGTTTTCCCCCAAACTTTTCAATTTTATTCCCTCTATATGCGACAATACCACCAAGCCAAAGTTTGCCGGCAGCGGTTGCCAGTTTACGGAGGGCAGAAAAATCGGATTGTGTTACCTTATCCCTGCTTTTAGTTTCTATGGCAATAATGCCCTCCTGAGTTTCAATAATAAAATCTATTTCCATACCTGAGCGGGTACGATAATAGAAAAGTTTAGCCCTGCGTTTTGTGGTTCTCAGATATTTCATTAATTCAGATGCAAAATAGTTTTCGTATAACTGCCCT
The DNA here is from genome assembly GCA_027011095.1 of Bacteroidales bacterium. GTDB lineage: Bacteria > Bacteroidota > Bacteroidia > Bacteroidales > F082 > B16-G9. The sequence continues at coordinate 988 of JALVAQ010000223.1, read as the reverse complement.
GTATCAACTTTAAAACCAAGACCTGAAGATTGCCTTAATAATCCATTATCAAACCAAAACAATTTTGGTGTTTTAACCAAAGAACTGGTTAAATTTTTATAGTAAGGTTGCAACAAAAAGTTTTGATACGAAATATTCAAGTATTCCAAATAACGTCTGGCAGTTTCAACAGAAGTGCCTGAGTCTTTTGCCAGTTCGGTGTAATGCAACATATTTGCTGCTCGCAATGCTGCAATAGACTGAAATTTTCTAAAAGGCCTTAAATCACTTAATCTTGCCAAATCAGCAAGGTCACGCTCAAGGTATGCTACTGAATAATCGTATAACCAGTTTATGCGATCAGGCTCATTATTAATATGTATTAACGAAGGCATACCACCCCATACTAATAGCCATTCTTCGGCAGATTGATGTATTTCCCACTCTTCGCCGAGTAGTACTGATGGATACATTTCGAATACATCATCAATGGAATTATTGTCAAGCAAGCTTGCCAGCGTTATCTGTTGCTTTTGTTTCCCTGTAGGATTGACCAATTCAGATAACATCAATGGAAACAGTTCAAAAAGCTTTATCCTGCCTGCCATGGTTTCACGAACTTTCTTAAGAAGTAAAAGTTGTGAAGAACCTGTTAGAACAGAGAAATTTAGTTTTCCTTCATCATATGAATATTTTATTTTTTCAAATAATGAAGATTCCTTCTGAATTTCATCAATTACAGCAAGGCCAACATCCCTGGCCCATGAAAAAGTACTAACAGCACTTAATTGATCTCTTAACTCAATCGCATCAAGGTTAAAATATGGCAAATTGGAATATTTTTCTTTTACCAAAGTAGTTTTACCCGTTTGTCTGGCACCGGTTATCAAAACTATTGCCCGAACGGTATCAAGCGGAAGCAAATCGAAGACCTTGCGTTTTACCTGTATATTTTCCCACATAGTGAGCAAATATACAGAAATTAATCACATATAACAAACTTTAGTTT
>JALVAQ010000222.1 GCA_027011095.1 Bacteroidales bacterium | reverse complement strand
ATTCAAAGAGTCATTTAAATTTTTCAATATCCTTGTGTCAATTATCAATTTCTTTTTTTCTTTTTTATTTATTCTTTTTTGACCTCCAATCTGTGTGCAACCCATAACTGAAATTACAGAGAGTATGATAATGTATTTTTTCATATTCTTAATATTCCGTTAATATTTGTAGTATCAAAACGAGCAAAAAACCGTTCTTCCCTGTTTCCCCCAATTTTTTGAGCAACAAAAACATAAATAAATACAATGAATAACATTGTAATTATAAAATATGTCCTTTTCGTCTTTAAACTATTCATAAAAATCATGTAAAATCCAGATTTTATTTACTCCCATCCAAAAATTCATTCCGCAATATTCTTTAGGGATAGATATAAACCGGCTGCCGATGCTAAGGTAGTAAAATTGTTATAATGACGGCTGTTTTGATGCTAAAATAGAATGCCGTCCTCACACGAAGGAGCCAAAACCAGAAAAAGCAATCTCAGCTCAGCTTGTAATTGTCGCCAGCCCAAAGTATAACCGGCAGGCTTGCCCGAATGACGTAATAATCCTTTTCTCCCTCTGCTCTTTGTCACACTTCGACTACCTGCCCGAAGGTCATGATGAGTGATTCCTCGTAGCTTTAGCGGAGAGGAATTGTATCGAAGCATACGTGCTACAATCCAAATCATGCCCCATAAAAAAGGCTGCCCCTAAACGGAGCAGCCAACCCTAAAAACAGCTTATTTTATTCATCGTTAAATGAACAAAAAGGGATTTAAAAATTAAATTTTTCCATCAGGTCAACAACGCGGGTTGAGTAACCCCACTCGTTATCGTACCACGACAATACTTTTACGGTTTTTCCTTGAACCATAGTGGCTCCGGCATCATAAATTGATGAGTGTGAGTTGTGAATTACATCAACCGAAACAATGGGGTCTTCGGTATATTCCAAAATACCTTTCATGGGGCCTTCGGCAGCCTCTTTCATGGCGGCATTAATTTCGTCAACCGAGGCTTCGGTTTTAAGGTTTACCACCAGGTCAACCAGCGAACCCGTAGGGGTTGGAACCCTTACAGCCATACCATCGAGTTTGCCATTCAAATCGGGAATAACTACGCCAACAGCTTTGGCAGCACCGGTGGTGGTTGGTATTTGCGAAACAGCAGCCGAACGTGCACGACGCAAATCGGAGTGAGGTGCATCTAATATACGCTGGTCGTTGGTATAGGAGTGGATGGTGGTCATCAACCCGTTTTCAATACCAAAACGATCGTTTAATACCTTGGCAATGGGGGCAAGACAGTTGGTGGTACACGATGCGTTGGAAACACACTCGTCTTCATCGCGAAGCTCGTTGTCGTTTACTCCCAAAACAATCATCCTGTCGATAGCATCTTTGGCCGGAACAGTCAGGATAACCTTTTTGGCGCCGTTTTTAAGATGGTCGCCGTAGCCGCCTTTGTTGCTTTCGCGCGAGCGGAAAATACCGGTTGATTCAACAACCACATCAGGTGTTTGTTGCCATTTAATGTTTAATGGTGAACGCTCGGCAGTAACAGGTATTTCAACGCCGTTAACAATTAACGAGCTGTCGTTATGGCTCACTTCGCCATTAAATCTTCCCTGTGTCGAATCGTATTTTAACAGGTGAGCAAGTGTTTTTGTATCGGTTAAATCGTTAATACCGATAACTTCCATGTGTCCTCTCTCAAGTGCAATTTTAAAAACATTACGGCCTATTCGTCCAAAACCGTTAATGCCAATTTTTATTTTTTCCATAATTCAATTTTTTTATATCTAATTAATTTCTCAAAACTTAACTTTCAGTTATCTTTGTTTAATTAATGATGTTGCAGTGTTTTTACTTTAAATAGGTAATTACGTTGCAAAAATACATACAACTTACCGGTTAACCCCTAAAATTGTGCAATTATGGACAAAAAATTTGTTTCTAAGGCGCTTGAAGCAAACCTTGCCGAAACCCGTTACAAGGATATAAAAATACCCGATAAACACCAGTGGTTCATCAATTTATCTAAAAAATATTATGGCATAAACAAGCGTGCAAACGATTGCATGATTGAGTATCAACACCCTTTTTCAAACCGTAAGTTTGTAATTGAACAACTCCGCGAAATTTTGCTTACCGATTACTGGTTTTATATTAATTTGAAAAATGCGGAAGAGGCTTTTTTTATTCCGCTGGAGCTTTTGAAAAATCTTTTAATCGAAGGAGAAAACCGCGATCATCATATAATGATTATCCGAACTTTGTTGGAATTTGCCGAAAAACTTAACAAAGAAGGCCGCGATTTCACCAATACTTTTCAGTTTATTTACGATGTTTTTGAAACGGGATTTAACAACGATTCGCTAAGCTACATCATTGCATCAAAGTATTTTAAACGCTATCTTAAAGATTTTAACAGCAAAGAGATTTTCAGGCAACGGCGACTGGAAATTACAAAAATGATTTATATCGCTTCCATCAATTACTGGGAAGAGACCTCAAAAATTGAACAGTGGTTAAAAGATAAAAACAATCTGCTGACCGCTGATAATAAAAAAGTAATTTCATTTATTGGCGCACGTTGGTTTAATAAGGTTAGAAAATCAGCTTCAGAGATGGTTTCGTGGAACGAGCTGATTAAGCAAATACCTGATTACGATATGATTGCTGACAGGTTTAACAGCGCCATCGACCTGTTCCCTAATTTTATCGAAAAGTTTTATTTTATCTTCTACCTTTTGCAATTGCCTGGCATGAGCAGCCATAAAGAGCGGCTTATCTGGAAAATGAACAGTATTTTGGTTCAAACCATGGAGGAGTTGAAGGATGAAGATATTATTATTTTTATCAACGAAGTGTTTACCTACGCCTCTGATTTTAAAAAAACCCACACATCATCGGTGTTGGACACCCTGCTTACCCTCGGTAAAAAGGTTTTTGACATCGACCATTCCGACGACAAATACCTGCTGGCCTATTTTGAAGATAAAATTATTGATTTTGGTTTCGAAACGCCCGGTATGGTTTATGTTAACGAAAACTGGCAACTTGATGTAAACCCCAATCACATTAAAAACATACGGGTGTGGCTCGAACTGATCGAATATTCGCAGCCGTACATGGAAAAACTGCTTTCCACCCTTATTGTAAACCTTAAACTCGGCGGCATTTTTATTAGCGATACCGATTTGTTTCAGCGCGATATTACCGACATCCTCAATTCCAACGTGGCGCCTTACTACAAAAAGGTAAAACAGCTTACCCGTATTTTTCCGGTTTATTTTAACGAAATCGGTGCCGAAGGCGAAATACGGCAGGTTACCACCACCATGGACGAAATTTCGCACCGCGAGGATAAGCTGGTGCACTTTTTACGCAAGCAGGTGCACACCGAAAGCAACAACACCCTGATTGATTTAACCTGGAAAATTTTTAAATTTTGGTACGATGGCGATTTAAAAGCATTAAAAAGCAGCCTGCCCGAAAATGTTTATCAATCCATTGATTTACAAAGCAAGTGGTATGCACCCATTCATAAGATGGTGGTGGAGCTTTGCCGGATTAACCAAAAAAAACCTGAAGAGCTGCTTGACACCAAGCTGAAAGAGTTCGATCAGATGCTGGAAAAACTTCCCGACGACAATAATCTCGACAAGGAGCGGCTGCGTGATATGGTTGCCCTGTACGCACATCTTAAAGAAAAATACTCGTTCGATACGGTGGATATTGTAAAACTTTTAAAGCGTTACTCCTATCTCGAAGAGCATAAAATTGAACAGTTGCAAAAGGCACTTGATAAAGATGACTTTGAAACTTCACTCCGCCTTATTTATGATTTTATGACCCGGCTTAAGGAGATTATTTTTAATCCCGAAACTAGCAAAGGCTGGGAAAACATTTACCACAAACGTCATATTGCCATTGGCATTCCCTCCATGTATGGCGTTTATCGCGAGCCGAAATTTGATGCCATGGGGCTTACCTTCCGGTTGGAAAAAGTGGCCACTCAACTGATGGAAAAGGTGGTTCAAAACATCAACCTCGATTATATTTCGGCCAAAACACTAAAAAATATTCTCACCATCCTCGAGTATTTTAGCGAAGGGTTAACGCTGGACGGTGTTACCAACCAGAGCTTTAACTCAAATTTAAGAATGCTGAAATATAGTTTAAGTTCCGATAGCTTTTCGTTTCATCAATACATTAATATTTTCCAGTTTCTTAACGAAGATGTGCGCCGTACGATCATTAAATTCTTCTTAAAATCGTACGACCAGCCGTTGCGATTGGTTATTCCAAAACTTTGTAACCCAAAGGGAACCATGAGCAAAAAGGAGGAAATGGAACTTGTAAACAAGCTGTCGGAAGAGTTTTACAGAGATATTATTTCGGAAGCATTTTTAATGCAGCCGTTGGATAATTTTGTTTCGCGAATTTTGGAATCGCTACGAAGCATGAACGACAACATCAACCTCGATATGATTAAGGAGATTATGTCATACAACTCCGACCTCGTAATGAGTCCGCTGGACAAACGAAATGTTCACATGGACAATCAGGCATTTTTAGGCTCCAAAGCCTATCATTTAAAAAACCTGACCTTAAAGAATTATCCCGTTCCCGAAGGGTTTGTCATTACCACCGAGGTGTTCAGGCGCTACAAAGCCATTATGGCACACGATGATTTGCGCAAGGAGATGCACGACATGATTCGAAAGCACATTAAATATATCGAACGTAAAACCGGCCTCCAGCTTGGCAATCCGCAAAAGCCCCTCCTGCTTTCGGTTCGTTCGGGAACGGCTATTTCCATGCCGGGTGCCATGGATACGTTTTTAAATGTGGGCATGAACGATAAAATTACCGAAAGTATTGCCGAAGATAGAGAACGTGCCTGGTCGGCCTGGGATTCGTATCGCAGGTTTTTGCAGAGCTGGGGTATGGCCCACGGCCTTGAGCGCGACGACTTTGACGATATTATGATTGGTTTTAAAAACAAACACAAAACCAAACTTAAAACCGATTTTAGCACCGGAATGATGCGCGAAATCGCCTATGCTTACAAGCAAAAACTACTTGACAGCGGGGTAGGCTTTATTGAAGATATTTTTGAACAGCTTATTACAACCATCAACCTTGTTTTTACCTCCTGGGATTCGGAGCGGGCAAAAGTATATCGCGAACATATGCAAATTGCCGATGAATGGGGTACTGCCGTTATCGTTCAAAAAATGATTTTTGGAAATCTGCATGCCACGGCCGGCACCGGCGTTGTATTTACACAAAATCCGCAACTGCAACAGCAGGGGGTAAACCTGTATGGCGATTATACCACACGCAGTCAGGGCGAAGACATTGTGGCCGGGCTGGTAAAGCCATTGCCAATTAGTGCCAATCAGGTTCAAAACGGCGATGTAAGCCTGTCGCTTGAAAAAAGGTATCCGCTTATCTATAAAAGGATTGATGACCTTGCCAATGACCTTGTGAATAATCATGGATACAGTCCGCAGGAAATTGAGTTTACCTTTGAATCGGATAACCCCGACGATTTGTATATTTTACAAATCAGAGATATGGATATGGCATCGGATAGTGCCGTGCAGGTATTTATTGAAAGAGCAGAAGACATGAACCTTGCAGGACGAGGTATTGGCATTGGCGGGGGTGCCATGAATGGCAGGGTAGCTTTCGACCTTGATGACATGAAAAAGGTCAGAAGCAACTATCCCGCCGAAAAAGTAATTTTGATAAGGCCCGACACCGTTCCCGACGATATAGGAATGATATTTGAAACCGACGGCCTGCTTACCGCTCGTGGGGGAGCCACTTCGCATGCTGCCGTTACGGCGGTAAGGCTGGGAAAAACAGCCGTTGTAAACTGCTCGAAGTTACAAGTTTATGAGGATGATAAATATTGTAAACTAAATAAAGTAACCTTTAAAGTTGGTGACAAAATTGCCATCGATGGCTCACTGGGCAATGTATTTAGTGGCAACTACTCCATTGAGGGCGAAACGGGCTACAAACGGTTTAGTTTTTAATAAAATACCAAACCACGAAGTGGTTTAATGTGAATAACTATCGGTGAAACCGTTGGGTAAAATGATAAGGTATCAAAGAACCCTGGATGGGTTCAATAATTTTTGTTTAACCCCTTCAGGGTTATAATTTATTTCTTCTATTTGTTACCCTGCACTTCGTACAGGGCTATTTATATTAAATCCCTTCGGGATTATACGCATAAAAACAGGAATTAGTTGAAAGCAATTGATATAACAGGAAAAAAATGGAATCATATTCCATTTTTTTCCTATATTTGCTCTATGATAAAAAGAGCATCCACAAAGTTATTACAAGAGCTGTCACTATTCTTTAAGGTAATTGCGGTTATTGGCCCGCGCCAGTCGGGTAAAACCACCCTGGTTAAAAAGGTATTCTCGAAAAAACCCTATGTTAATCTTGAAATACCTGTAAACCTTAATTTTGCATTGGAAGATCCCATTGGTTTCCTTAAACAGTTTCCCGAAGGCGCGGTTATCGACGAAGCACAAAAGGCTCCGCATTTGTTTTCGTATATTCAGGAAATTGTGGATAACAACCAAAAACCCGGCATGTTTATCCTTACAGGATCAAATAATTTTTTGCTCAACAAAAATATTTCACAATCATTGGCCGGAAGGGTTGCCTATCTGGAGTTATTACCCTTTAGTTATCGTGAGATAAATACCCTAAAACCAAAATATGATGAAACGGATTTTTTACTAAACGGATTTTATCCTCCGGTATATCATCAAAATATTCCGTTCAATTTATGGTATCCAAATTATATTAAAAGTTATGTGGAAAGGGATGTCAGGCAGATTAAAAACATTAACAACCTGATTCATTTTGAGAAATTTTTACGCCTGCTTGCCGGCAGAACCGCACAGGAACTCAATTATAACGCATTGTCGGTTGAATTGGGTGTTGACCTAAAAACCGTACAATCATGGGTTTCGGTACTCGAGCAAAGTTTTCTGGTGTTTCTGCTTAAACCGTACCATAAAAACTTCAACAAAACAATTGTAAAAAGGCCAAAATTATACTTTTACGATACCGGTATTGTTTGTTCCCTGCTTGGCATTACCTCAAAAGATGTCCTTCAGTTGCACCCTTTAAAAGGCGCTATTTTTGAAACAATGGCAGTTTCGGAGTTTGTAAAAAACCAACAAAGTCAAGCCACCAAACCGGGTTTGTTTTACTGGAGAGACAAAACCGGAAGGGAAATTGATTTGATTATTGAAAATACCGATGAGACAATTCCTGTTGAAATAAAATCAGGCAAAACAATCCAAAATAGTTATTTTAAAACGCTTTATTATTGGCAAAAATTGAGTGAATCGGAAAAAGCAATACTTGTTTATTCAGGCGACATGGAGCAAAAAAGAAGCAATGGCATTGAAATAATAAACTGGAAAAATGTCGATAAAGTTTTATTATCAGACGCTCTTTCAGATTTACCCGAATAGTGATAAGGCACGTTCGGACGGTCAGGCAAACCCGGCCGGGCTTTAATAAAGATTTGAATTTTGGAGTTTACTTCATTATGGCTAACGCATTTTTTTTATCCTGTGCCAGCTGATTTTTCAGTGCTTCCAGGCTGTCGAATTTAACTTCACTGCGTAATCTGTCCACAAAAAAGATAGTGATGGTTTCGTCGTAAATGTCCATATCGAAATCAAAAATATTAACTTCAATGGTAAGCTCGCTTTGATTGATGGTGGGGCGGTAACCAATGTTGGTCATTCCACCGTAAAGTTCTCCGTTGTATTCTACCCGGCAGGCATACACGCCGTTGGCAGCAATCAGCTTATATTCATTACCTGCTTCAATGTTGGCGGTGGGATAGCCTATTGTCCGGCCAATGCCGTTGCCATGAACCACCATTCCCTTGATGGAATATTCATATCCAAGAAGCTTGTTGGCCATTTCGATATTTCCCTCCTGCAGCAGCTGCCTGATGCGGGTGGAACTCACCGTTATCCCGTCAATTTTAAGCGGTGTTACCTGAATCACATCAAAGCCTGTTTCGGCACCCAGTTTTAACAGCAACTCAAAACTGCCATGGCGGTTACGTCCGAAGTGATGATCGTGGCCGATAATAATTTTCTTGGGATGAAGCGGTTCGATAATATAATTCCTGATGAAAGCTTCGGAGGAGTTTCGTGAAAACTCTTTGGTAAACTCAATAATAATAAGATGATCGATACCGGCCTTTTCCAACAGCGAAATTTTTCGCTCCATGGTGGTGATAAATTTCAAGGTGTCCACATCAAGCCCAAGTACAAAACGAGGGTGCGGAAAAAAGGTAATTACCACCGTTTCGCCCCCTATTTTTACCGCTTCCGCTTTCATTACATCAAACACGGCACGATGTCCGCGATGCACTCCGTCGAAGGTGCCGGTTGTAACAACCGCATTGGTAATCCCACGTACTTCCTCTATACTATTATATACTTTCAACTATCTCTATATTAAATTATTATTGATTAACCAGGCCGCTATCTGAACGGCGTTGGTGGCGGCTCCTTTGCGGATGTTGTCGGCCACAATCCAAAGGTTTAATCCGTTTTCCACCGAAAAATCTCTTCGGATTCGTCCCACAAAAACTTCATTCTTTCCTTTGGCGTTAACGGGCATGGGGTATCTGTTTCCGGCAAAATCATCTTCCAAAACAATACCCTTTGTATCCGACAAAAGTTGCCTTACCTCTTCAATAGTAAAATTACTTTTCAACTCAACATTTACTGCTTCCGAGTGGCCGCCAACTACCGGAACCCGCGCTGCTGTAGCCGTTAGCGGAATATCGGCATTCAGTATCTTGTTGGTTTCGTTTACCAGCTTGATTTCTTCGGTGGTATATCCGTCAGAAACAAAATCACCGGCATGGGGCAGCACATTCAGGTCGATGGCATGCGGATAAACCTTGCCGGCATCCCTGCCATTGCGTTCAGCCATCAGTTGTTCCACCGCTTTGGCACCGCTTCCGGTTACCGACTGATAGGTAGAAACCACCACTCTTTTAATACCATACTTTTTTTGCAATGGAGCCAACGCCATCACCAACTGAATGGTAGAGCAGTTTGGATTGGCAATAATTTTATGTTTTT
>JALVAQ010000221.1 GCA_027011095.1 Bacteroidales bacterium | reverse complement strand
TGAAATTGTAACAGGTATTATTATTATTACGAGGTAACCACCGTATCAGTTTGACGTAAGGAGAACTGAACTCCGCCTTGGCTAAATTCCGTTAAGAAAACATAAACCTGACGGCGTTAAAAAACTTATGTTGTTTGACGACGTTAGGACTGCCCCTTAACTATGTTTTACTTCAAGTTTTGTAAATATGAGCAAATATGCTTTTTCTTCATTTTTTCCTTTTGGCAGGACTAAAAGGAGGAGTTCATAAGTTTTAGTCGGCAGGTTTATGTTTTTAGGAATTTAGGCGCAGCGGACATTTTTTTGGTTACTTTTTTGGGTAAAAAAGTAACAAAGAGAAAAGGTATTGCAGCATTAAGTTTTGCTTATTGCGGAAACCAATTATATTGCTAAAAATTTAACGGAACACCCGGTAATAAAATATTAAGGCTGGCATACAGTACGTTATGAATGCCTGTTCCAAAAGCGCGGAAAACAGGAGTTTTCATCCCTCATGACGAATAGAATGAGCATATCTGCACCGAAGGTTTTTAGTGTGGCATCATCCCTCTTCTTCCGGTTTAAAAATGATACCCAAATTCTTTTTACCGTCAATTTTAGCGGTTACAGGCGTATTAAATTGCACGTGCCGGATATACTGGTTTTCGAAAACAGCAGGTTGACGGTTTAAAAACTCAATGTCATAAATTCCATCACCAATAAACGGGTTGATGGTAAAGTAAGCCACCCTGAAGGAGGTGAGGTTTTGAAAAAAGTGGGTACCCTGGCTGGGGTCTATTCGATAATCATCCAGTCCCGATTCAACAATAACCCTGGCAGCTGAAATATGTGGCCATTTAACCGGTATGCCAAGCCACGGGTCGCTGGAGCCCCATCTTCCCGGTCCGATAAGAATATAGTTTTTACCTTGGTTTATAAATTGGGTATTTATTTCGGCTATCAGCGGAACAATATCTTTGTTGTTGGCAGGGTTAAAATTTTCGGGTTTAACATAAACCACATCGTAAATATTATCCACAACGCCGTTACCCAATGCCTTTTCCGACAAAATAAGCAGTTTCTCATCGGCAACATCATCCTTGCAAATGTTTACACTTTCATCTCTTGAAGCGATGGGACGTATTTGCAACAGGTTGAATACTTTTTTACCTCCCCGGCGTTCGTTCAAATCCACAACAAACTCAATTTCAACAGGCTTACCCATTTCCTGTTCGCCTAACTTCAAAACCTTTTGCAGGATGTCGGCCAAAGGAAATTTGTTGTGTTTTAAAATTCCGGCAAAGGTGGCTAGCTTTTTGCCTTCGTAATTAAAGCCATCGCGGAGCATATGATTATGAAAATCATATGACGAGGCTACCTCTTTAATCGATTTATCCTTTTCAGCCCGTTTTAACGGAAACTTAATAAGGTTCATGGCATCGTTGGGACTAATGGTAAACGACTCCGGTTTTAAATCCAACGCATAAAAGTATTTTTGAGTCTCCTTTAGTGCCATATCGGGATTTGCCGTTTGAAGTACTTTTTTGGGGTATTTGGGTGAAAATCGCAACGAGAGGCCTCCGTCAACAATATATTTTCCCAGTCCCACGGCAATGTTGGCAATACCTTCCTCTGATTTTTCAGGTTCAACCGGATAAAAATTGATGGAGCGGGCAACACCCGAAAAAGTAGGATAATAAGTATCATCGTACTGTTTGCCTGCAACTTCCTGAATTACAATGGCCATTTTCTCCTCATCAATAACATTGGAAGTAGCTTCCATATATGCCTTGCTGTCTTTATAAAATGCCGAAGCATACACACCTTTAATGGCCTTACGAACCATTTCGTTGGTTATGCTGAGATTGTTTTTAATTAACGGAACCATATAGGTATTATAAATGCCTGCAAAAGGCTGATAGTGTGAATCTTCAAGCAGGCTTGACGAGCGAATGGCCAGCGGTTTGTCCGATAGGTTAATGATGGTTTCCAAGTCGTCGGATACTGTTTCGGGTAGCGGTGCATTTACAAAGGCATTCAAAATTTCTTCGTCGGAAAACCGGTCGGAAAGTGCAATTTTATAGAGTTGATTCGTCTCCATAAATTCATCAAAAATATCGGTTCCGATAACTACTGTGCGCGGGATGGTAATTTCCACTTCCTCAAAAAAGTTGTACAACCGGTTTCGTTTGATAAGGGTATCCAAAAAAGCAAGCCCCCGGGCTTTACCGCCAATGGAACCTTCACCAACACGGGTAAGCATAAAGTACTCGTCAAAATTTTCGCGCTGAAACTGTGTAATTACTCCGCGGGCTTTGGCAATTCTGAAATTGGAAATGGCTTCAAAGATAAACTGTTTTACCTCGTTACAGTCGTTAAAATCTTCGGGCTTAAACTCCTGGAACAGCTGCGCCAACGGGAATAATGCCCTGGCACGCAACCATTTTGAGAGGTGATTTCGCTGAATATGATACCGGAGGGAGTCTTCAGGAACACTAAATATTTTATCCATTAAATCCTTCAGATTTTTAGCTCTCATCACCTCTTTACCACTCTTAGGGTCAACAAAAATAAAGCTGCCAAAAGCAAAGTAGTTTCTAATAAAGTCGCGCAGTTCGTAGGTAAGGCTCTGCGAATGCTTATAAATAAAACCGGCTTTCAGTTGTTTTGCCTTTTCACGGTTGCTGCTGTCGCTCGACTGTAACAAAAGGGGCATGTATTTGTTATCCTTTTTTATTTTTTTAACCAGCCTGAAACCGGCTTCCGAATCTTTAACCCCACGCCGTTTATACGAAATATCAGAAATAACACCGAGTAAATTATTTTTGTACTTGTCGTACAGTTCAACCGCCTCCTCATAGGTGGTTGCCAGTAATATTTTAGGCCTCCCGCGCATCCGTAACATTTTCTGATGCTCGTTAAGACCTTCCGACATAAACGATTTTGACTGTTTAAAAATAATTTTATAAATGATGGGCAGATAACTTGAATAAAATCGGACACTGTCCTCAACCAACAAAATGGTTTGTACCCCCACATCGCCAACATCCTGCTCAACATTCATTTTATCCTCAATTAGCTTGATGATGGCCAGCAGTATATCAGCATTTCCAAGCCAGCTAAAAATATAATCAACTGCAGCAAACTGGTTGGTAAGTTCAAATTTAATACGTACTTCACGCGAAAAGGGAGTAAGCACCACTATTGGGATGTGTTCGTATTGATGCTTTATTTCGTTGGATAAATCGAAGGTTACTTTTTCGTCGGCACTGAGCATGATGATTACCAAATCGATGTTAACAGATTCAAGTTTTTGGAATACCTGCTCTTTGGAAGTTGCTTTAATAAACTCGGGCGGATAACGCAGGTTGAGCGACATGTATTCGTTAAAAATCTGTTCGTCAATGCGGCCATCCTCTTCCAAAATAAAAGCATCATACACACTCGAAATCAGTAATACATGGTAAATACGGTGTAGCATAAGACTTGTAAAACGGGTATCTTCAAACAGATACGATTGTGAAAGGATGTCGCGTTTGGTTGGAATCATGGCCATCAATTTAAGTACTCAACAAAGGTAATCTTTCTTTGATTTAGCCAAAACAGATTCCAATGCAAAAATTTGTGCTATTTTTAATGGTACACTGATTGGACTGATTGAACTGATTTTTTATGATAAGGCAATTAATCAGTCAAATCAGTGTACTATTGATTTTCACCAAAAATAGTTTGCAAAACTGCAGGAAGAAACTTTAAAATTCCATGGAAACTTTCAAATTAAACAGCCTGGGTGTAAGATAATTGGGAATTGCATTTTGCCTGTTAAAGATATCTTTTACCCAGATATAGGAAACGGTGTTGTACACGCCAAAAAGATTAAAAATATCGAGGCTCACCCAAAACGATTTAACAAAACTGTTTGGATGTCGCAGCGTGTAGCGCGTATTGTCGCCTGCAATCTGCTTTGAAAATCCAAGGTCAACACGTCTGTAATCGGGCATACGCAATATTTGCTGATAGCGCCGGGTACCGGGAGCTCCAAAAGGCATACCCGTGCCGTAAATTAATTTAAGGTGTACTTTCCAGGTGGGGTAGTTGGGGATGTAATCCTGAAAAAAGATGGTAAAGGTTACGCGCCTGTCGGAAGGTCTGGGAATAAAACCCGGCTCTACTTTAACACTATCGGCATTGGCAAGTCCCAAACCAACACCGGTGCCAATCAGCGAATCGTTTCCGTCAAAATAGTTGTAGTAAAAATCGCCCTCAACATCTTCGGCGGTTTTCATTATCGAAAGGCTGGCCCAGCTATCTACTCCTTTTACAAACTCACCGTTAAGCCTGAAGTCGATACCCGCCGCGTAGCCATTGGCTATTTGGTTGGCATAATAGCGTATCCTTACATTGTCAACCATATAAGGTATCAGGTTGTTCAGTTTTTTATAATAAAGTTCCGACGTAAATATAAACGGTCTGTCCCACACCTTAAACTGGTAGTCGCTTCCCAAAATAAAATGGATGGAGCGTTGTGATTTTACCTGTGTATTGAGCGTCCCGTCCATATCTCTCATCTCGCGATAGAAAGGAGGTTGATAATAAATTCCGGTGGCAAAACGCAATACAAAGTTCGGGTTTTTATACGGTTTATACGAAAGGTTCAGGCGGGGGCTAATATTTACATCGTTGTTAATGTCACCATAATAGCCTCGTAAACCTCCCTGAAGCGTAATCATATCGTTGTTTTTCAACCTGAATTTCCAGCTGTCGGCTACAAATACAGCATAGCGGTTAATGGTAATGTTGTGCTGTCCCGACATAAAATAGTCGAGCACCAGCTGAGGTTTTTGCGGATCCGGATTACCGGGAGATGCAGGTGGATTGGGCAGGGAATAGCCTGCCGAATCAATCATTTGCCACTCGCGGGTACGGTCGTCAACAATTTGATGCTGATAGCGCACTCCCCAGCTCAGGTTGTGCTTATCGAAAATACGTGTACCCTTATGCTCAAGCACAAAAACGGTGGCATTAAACCGGTTTCGGGCATGTTCGAGATAGGTACCCACGCCGAGGCTTTGGGTTACCTCATCAAAATCTTCGCTACCGGGATTGTTATCCAGCAGCCCTATCCAATATTGCCCCTGCACATCGTAGGTTTCGGTTTCGTTGGTATTAAATGCCGAAGCAATCAACTTTAAATGTACGGTGTTGTCAGGATGAAACGCCAACGTCAGCCCACCCTGAGCAACCTTGTAATTGTCCACTTCCTGCCCGTCAAAATAAACCTTAAAACGCATGGCCTGTTTAAACGTGCCGTAGTCGGTTACCCTGTCGGTTGGAATAAGATTGTATTTGTTACCCGAATAGTAGCCTAAAAACGAAAGCGACCACTTGCGGTTAAATTTATACTCGAACAACGACTGAACATCAAAAAAGTTGGGTTTATAATTTCCTTTGGTATCGAGGCTGTTAACAAGGTATGAATTGGTTTTATACCGAACACCCACAAGGTAAGTAAACTTGTTTTTTATGTTATCATGAACCGAAAACTCTGCGCCAAGAAGGCTGGCAGAAAAGGTACCGCCAAATTCCACGGGCTTTTTATAGTGCACATCAAGCACCGACGACATTTTGTCGCCATACTGAGCACCAAAGCCACCGGCAGAAAACAAAATAGAAGATACCATGGCCGGATTAATAAAGCTCAATCCTTCCTGCTGTCCCGAATTTACCAAAAAAGGGCGATAAACTTCGATATCGTTTACATACACCAGGTTTTCGTCAAAATTGCCACCCCGTACCGAGTATTGCGAACTCATTTCGCTGGTGGTGGAAACACCCGGCAGGGTTTGAATGATGCTTTCCACACTTTCGTTTACCGAAGGGGCAATGCGTGTGTTTTTAGGGTTAAGCCTTACCAATCCTTCGGTGCGAAGTTTTTCGTCTTTAATTTCCAATCCCGGTAACGTTGTGGTGGAGCTTTTAAGGTTGATTGTTATGGTTTTTACCTCTCCTTGTTTAAGTTGCAGCGGCACCTCTTCACGAGCGAGGCCAATGTACGAAACCGCAACAACAATTTTTTTTCCGGCAGGCACTTCCAGGGTAAAAAGCCCTTTTCGGTTTGAGGTTGTTCCACCGGGTTGACCCTTAATGGCAATGTTGGCCAACTCTACCGGCTTACCGGCCTCATCGGTAATCAAGCCTTTAACAGTGGCTGTTTGTGCCTGCATAAAAGCAGGTGTAAAAATCAGCAGAAAAAATAACAGGAAACTATATCTTGTGTTTAAAAACTTCATTATCCAAATTTGGTATCAACTTGCAGTAAACTCTATTAATAACTTAAAAGAGGCAAAGATATTATATTGTCTTTTCAAGATACCTTAAAAATGGGGCATTTTTTTTGCAGATGGTACGCAACTAAGCTAATTTCAATTTTTGATGCGCCAAATTTATAGATACCTATTGTTAATGTTGCCCCGTTAGACAAGCCTGCCAGCATTTTAATAGTACACTGATTGGACTGATTAAACTGATTTTTTATGATAAGAAATAGAGAATCAGTCAACTCATAAATATCAGTGTCCTGTTTGGTTTAATAAAACCTCTATTTTTTCAATCGTTTGGTTTCCCAATAGCGTTTCCCTTTTTCGGTAACAATGCTAAGAACAAAGGTTTCAAACATCTGGTTAAAAAATGCATCGAACGAAAACTCTTCGGCAGGAAAATTTGCAGGGTCGTATAAATCAATCAGCCGGCTGATATAACCTCTTGCTACCAGCTCTACGCTCAGGTCGTTGCGATAATATCCCTGCTGCATACCATTTGTCAAATTTTCGCGTATTCTGTTAAAAACCGAATCTGCCCTGCTGTTAAAATAACCTCGAAAAATATCGGGATACTTTTTTTGATAATGATGATATAAAGAAGGTGTAAGGTAGCTGAAATTTTTTGCAATAAGCCTGCTAACAGCCAGCAGCATGTCGATGGAATTGTTGCTTTCAAAATGTTCATTGTTGAATATTCTTTCAAAAGCCTGTTGCTCATTTTCAAAGATTCCTTTGGCAACCTGTTCGTCATCAGTAAAATACCTTTTAAGTATTGCTTTCTCAATTGAAGGGTTAACTTCAAGCTTATCTATTGTAATACTGTCAACCCCGTCTTCCAGTGCAATGTTTCGGATAGTTTTTACCAGATTGAAGCGCTCTTTATCTTCCATAAGTATGTATTAACAAAAAGTATTTTGCGGCAAATATACGTAAGCCCGTTAATCGGCCAACAACATTTTTTGTGTTCGCGAGCCGAGGCCGGTATTTAAAACAAAATAATAAACGCCCGCTTTTAAATGATATTGTGATGCATCGAAATGTTCGATATATTTTCCGGCAGTTTTATATTGATTGCTGATTAACTCAACCACTGTACGCCCAAGCATATCGCAAACCGAAAGGGTTACTGTGGTGGGTTTGTCTATCTTATAGGCAAGGGTGGTTGATTCGTTAAAGGGATTGGGATAATTTTGCTGCATACTAAATGGCCTGGCATTATCGGCTATCAGTTCATCTTCACCCACGGCGATGTCAACAATGGCTGTAAGCACCGACAGCGAACCATTTTGCAATCTGGCCCAAATTGGCCGCACCTTGCCATCATAAACGGTAATGTTGGTATAGTCGCCAAAAAACACACTGCTATAAGGCAAAAACGGCGATTCGCTGACTTTAATATTCTGAAATGTTTCGCCACCATCTACCGACCGGGCAATGTAAACATCGGTGTTGTTGTCGTTATAATTTCTGCGGTCGTAAAAAACCACATAAACATTGCCGTTGGCTCCGTCAATGGCCATCCAGCTAAAAAACTGCTCTTTTCCGGGAGGGTCGTCGTTTACCCGTATGGGTAACGACCATGTATTACCACCGTCGGTTGATTTTGCAATCCACACATCGGTATCGTTATCGCCGCTGCGGTGATCGGTCCAGTTAACATAAATGGTTCCTCTGTAAGGTGAATGACTCACATCGCAACAGGTAACAGGCAAACCGTTTGCACGGTATATCCCGGGAATGTTATAATCCCAACCGCCGGGTTGGTCGCTGATAAAGATGTCATCGTCAAGCCAGGTATCTCCTTCGTCCATTGAGCGGTTAAATACAATACCCTCCGGCCCTGCCCAGGCAACATACAGCTCACCGTTGGGTCCCACTGCCGGCAGCGCCTTCCACTGTGTTGTCGCTATCGATACAATCGCCGGCAACTTTGTTGATTCTCAACGGGGTACTCCATGTTTCGCCGGCATCAACCGATTTTGAAAACAAAATAATACTGCTGTCGTTGGGGTTGCCCGAACCGTAGTCGTCAAATTGTGTCCAGGTTACATAAATGTTGTTGTTGGCGCTGTCAACTACTGCCCAGGCTTTATCCTGATTTTTATCACCATTCAGGCCTGTGTAAGTTCCGTCAGTCCAGCTGTGGGTTGCAAAATCAAATTTTTGAGCCACAATCCTGTCAATCCATGCTCCGCCGGGAGGATTTGCCAAATGAAAAAAGTAAAAACTTCCTGCTGTATCAACAATTATACAAGGGTCGCCCCAAACACCGTTTCCGGGCGAAACCAGCGTTCCTTTTGTCCACGTAAAACCGCCATCTTCCGAATAGTAATAATTATCGATGTTGGAACCGGCTACCAGCTGATTGGTGTTTTTCGGATTAATCATGATAGATGGCTCTTCGGGTGACCCCGTATTGTCGATAACAATATTTTGATACTGAGCAAAAAGCGATGAAACCGATAGAATAAAACCTAAAAGTAAAAGTTTGTTTTTCATGTGCGTGTTTTTTTAATCAAATTCTAATTTCATATACCTTCTTGTTGTTCCAATTTCTGTATTCTGAAGATTTGAAATATTAACAACAGCACCATATTCTATAAAAATATCGAAAAACTTTTCATAATCATGCCCCCAGTATATCATAGCGCAAGCCATTGGTGCTCCTTTTCCAGATCCAGAACCATTTTCAAGAAATTTTAACCTTGTGTCGTAAAGGAAACAGATGGCTTTTGCCTGACCAAAAACACTTTGCTTCCAATGTCCTGTATTTGTTGCCACCGGAACCAAAGCCAGTATCTCAGAATCATACTTTTGGTGTGTCAGGGCACACTTTGCTAACCAATTTTTAATTGTTGTTCCTCTTACTCTGTCAGCAC
>JALVAQ010000220.1 GCA_027011095.1 Bacteroidales bacterium | reverse complement strand
AAAATTTTCTGGAATGGTACAGATGATACAGGTAATAATTTACCGGCTGGTATTTATTATGTTATTTTACGTATCAATAATAAAGAAATGGAAAGTTTAAAAATTATTAAACAGTAAAAAAAGATGAAATGTTACTTTCTGCATCAAGGCACATAATAAAGTTACTTATGTTAACCTGCGAAATTAATTAGCCATAAGTTGTCAGAGATGAAAAGTAAAAAAGACTAACAATGAAAAACAAAAAAGACCGGTTGCTAAAATAAAATCCTCCCCCTTTCCAACAATTTTACCACATCAACTGCGTTTTTAGCTTAATTGGTTATTTTTGGCCTATATTACTTTTGTATGAAGCTATCAGTTGTAATTGTTAACTATAATGTTGAACACTTTTTAGAGCAGTGTCTGCTTTCGGTGCGTAAAGCCATGCAGGCTGTTGACGGAGAGGTTTTTGTGGTTGACAACAACTCCATCGATGGTTCGGTTAAAATGGTAAAAGACAAGTTTCCGGAAGTTAAACTTTTGGCAAACAATAAAAACCTCGGATTTTCAAAGGCCAATAATCAGGCCATTAAACTGGCTTCGGGCGAGTATGTTTTATTGCTTAATCCCGATACGGTTGTTGAAGACGATACCTTTAGTAAAGTAATTGAGTTTATGGACTCGCATCCCGATGCCGGGGGTTTGGGTGTTAAAATGGTTGACGGGTCGGGGAAATTTTTACCCGAATCAAAAAGAGGGTTGCCAACACCGGAGGCTGCTTTTTATAAGATGTTTGGAATTTCAAAGATTTTTCCCAGGTCAAAACGGTTTTCAAAATACCATTTGGGCTATTTAAGTCCGGATGAAGTTCACGAAGTGGATATCTTGGCAGGCGCTTTTATGCTGATGCGCAAAAGTGTGTTGGACAAAACCGGCCTGCTTGACGAATCGTTTTTTATGTATGGCGAAGACATCGACCTGTCGTACAGAATTGTAAAAGCCGGCTACAAAAACTACTATTTTCCCGAAACAAGAATCATTCACTACAAAGGCGAAAGCACCAAAAAGAGCAGTGTTAACTATGTTATCGTATTTTACAAGGCCATGGTTATTTTCGCCCGCAAGCATTTTACTCAAAAAAATGCACGTCTGCTAACCAATTTAATAAACATTGCCATCTATTTCAGGGCTTTGGTGGCCATTCTTTCGAGGTTTATTCGTCAGCTTATTATGCCGGTGGCAGACGGAGCGCTGCTGTTTGCGGGCATGGTGTTTATCAAGGAATTTTGGAGCCGTCCCCGTATTTATCCCGGTGGGGGTGATTATCCACAGGAATATTTGCACTATATTGTCCCGTTTTACATTTTTATCTGGCTGATTTCCATATTCTTTAATGGTGGATATGACAAACCGCTTAAGCTACGGAAATCTGTTCAGGGAATGCTGGTGGGAACGGTTGTTATTTTGGTGTTTTATGCTTTACTGCCCGAGCAGATGCGCTTTTCGAGGGGAATGATTTTACTGGGAACCCTGTGGGGAACCATTGCGCTGCCTGCATTTAGGCTGATACTGCATTGGCTTGGTGTTGAATGGATACAGCTTGGCGAGAAAAAAAGTAAACGGCTCCTTATTATCGGCGATGAGAATGAAACAAAAAGAGTTTCTGAAATATTAAAAGAGAGCCGCATTAAACCCGATTTTATCGGTTTTGCCGACCCCACTGAAAACCGGGAGGTGAAAGACATCTATCTTGGTAATCTTAGTCAGGTTAAGGACATTATTTCCATTTATAAAATTGATGAGGTTATTTTCTGTTCGGGAAATATCCAGCACCAGGCTATTATTGATAAGATGGCCGAATGGCAGGAAACTTCGGTTGATTACAAAATTGCCCCCGAAGACAGCTTATCAATTATCGGCAGTAATTCAATCGACACAAGAGGTGATCTCTATACTGTGGATATCAGCACCATAGCTAAAAGTGCCAATCGCCGCAACAAACGGTTATTGGATGTATTGTTTGCTTTGCTGGCATTGACAATGTCGCCACTACTGATTTTTACTCAAAAAAAACCGGGTAACTTTTTAATTAACATTTTTAAAGTCCTGTGGGGTAAACGCAGTTGGGTTGGTTATCATCAGGGGCGGAAATCAGCTGTTCATTTACCTAAAATTAAACCGGGCGTACTTACACCGGTAACCATGCTGTCCGATAACAACCTGTCGGAAGAGATGATTGACAAAGCCAACATGCTTTATGCCCGCGACTATTCTGTTGTTAAGGATTTTAACATTATTATAAAATCATTTCGAAATTTGGGAGGCTGACTAAATATCTTCTTAACACACTTTTGTTAAAATAATAGCCTGTTCAGTTTTTTTAGAGCTGATAAATAAATTATCTTCGCAACATTCTAATAATTTCTCATCAGGAATAAATGGGGACGCAACAAATACAGGCAGATAAACATAAGGTATCTCAAGGAAAGAGAATATTTGATATTATTTTTTCGAGTCTGATTTTGGTAATAACTTCTCCAATTATGTTATTGGCGGCCATAGCCATTAAAATTGAAAGCAAAGGCCCGGTAATTTATGTTTCAAAACGGGTAGGGTGGGGTTACGATATTTTTGATTTTTATAAATTCAGAACCATGTATCGCGATGCCGATAAAAGGCTGAATGAATTAACGGGTCAAAATGCCTATTCCGACAACCAAAAATCAAAAGAAGATAAATTTAAAGAGTATCTGTTTTGTCCCGATTGCGATTTGCCCGACCATGCTTGCTCACCACTTTTATATATCCATGGGTTTCAAATTTGTGAAAACAAATACCTTGAATATAAAAGAGACATGCGAAAGGCCAACACTTTTATCAAAGTTAAAAACGACCCGCGGATTACCAAAGTAGGTAAAATATTACGGGCTGCCCACATTGATGAACTTCCTCAGTTTGTTAACGTAATTAAAGGTGATATGTCGGTGGTAGGAAACAGGCCGTTGCCAACTTACGAAGCTGAAAATTTAACAACCGATATGCTTTCGTACCGCTTTCTGGCACCTGCAGGAATTACCGGATTGTGGCAGGTTAACGGCTCACATAAGCCTGATCCCGAAGAGCGGATGAAACTTGACAACAAATATTTTGAACAGAAAAGCTGGAGAACCGATTTGATTATTATTCTGAAAACAATTCCTTCGTTGATTTCTTTAAAAAGCAGGAACCTGTAACATTTTTTTAAGAAACCCATCGCCACAACTACTCAGGTTGTTGGCACACCATGGCTTTCGCTTTCCCTGAGTTTAACCTCGGGAGAGGGGATGTAATAAAAAACATCTTCACTCCTCCGGGGTTCAGCCCGGAGGAGTGAAAAACGGTTAGAAATCTTTTCTAATTTTTAAACTTCTTCAAATACTTTTTAAGGGCGTCTTTATGAACAGTAAAGTCCATCATTTTTAATTTGGTGTAATCTTCGCTAAAGAAATAGTAACCGAATTCGGGGCTGTCCTCACCAATGTTTCTGGAACCGGAGCTGGAGTCTTTAATCAGGTACCACATTTTACCGTTTTTATCTTTTAAATAACCAACCATGTGCATACCGTGGTCATCGGTGGTGGTTTTGTTTGAAAACCTGAACTGGCGTGCGTTGTCGTTAATATAAGCTGACGGGATATCAAAATCGGGCACCAGTGCTGTATTGGTTTGCCTTGAGAAACCTGCTTCGGAAACATCGCCGCCAACGCTGATGGTATAGCCGTTTTCGATGGCATAGTTTAGCACTTTCATATAAACATCAAGGGGTACGTTGTAATACTCATCGCTGTGCCACCAGTTATCGGGTACTTCGTATTCAACCTGTTTCCAGAAAGGTTTTTGGAGGTATGAAAGCACCTCCACATAATCGTCCATTTTAAGTTTGAGGTAGTCTTTTAAAAACGATTTGGGGGTATAATGAACACTTTTGTAATCAAACTCCGTAGGGGGTTCGCCCATGTAATGATTTAATATTGACTTGGTTGTAGCTAATATCTCTTCTTTATTCCAGGCATCATTTTCCTTAACGCTCTTTAGATACTTTTTAATCTCTTTCATCATGGCCTCGTGTGTGTAGAACTTCTGTCCGGGTAAAAAGCCATCGTAAACCGAGCGGGGCACAACACCGTATTTTTTATAAATTCGTGCCACGGCATTTGATTCGGAACCTTCGTCAACCAGCGAGTTGCCACGGGTATCAACGTAGCGGGTAACTTTTTCGACATATTCCCAATAAACGGTAAACATTTCCGAAAGTTTTACATCCTTGTTAAACAGGCGGTGTTCTTCCGATTCGTAAAACGAAGTGGTTGAGAAGCACCAGCATGTTCCGGTATTTCCCTGCGAGGTGGTAGGATTATGCCAGTAGGTATGGTCTTTGTAATCGGCAATCTTGTTGGGTAAATCCATCCCCGTTTGATCCATCATAAAATACTTCTCTTTTTTTACCTTTTTTTGTTTTTGTTCGTTGGCGTGAACATCTTTCAGAATAAAATTCTGATAGTAGCCGGGTTCGTATTCTTTAAACTTACCCTTGTCTTTACTTTGCGAAAAAGCACTCATCACCGGCATTAAAGCGGCAATAAGTAACAGTGTAAAAAGATTTTTCATTGCATATTATTTTTAATGATTAATGTTTTGGTCATCCGATTGAAACCGGAAGCCAAGTCGTTTTCCTGTTTTTAAGGAGATGGTGTCAACAGCATTTTTCATTTCATTTACCGACACCTCTTTAACCAAATCGTAGTTGGGGGTAAGCAAATCAAAATTCAGGGTATAGCGGATGGCTGCTTCTATTAATTCGCATATTGCTTCGGAATTAAACTTTTTGCTGCCAAAGTAGTTGTACAGAAACGATATTTCGCGTTTACCTTCTATAAAAAAACTGCCGTCTTTGTTAATAAACACCCTGCCGATAAGGTAACCCACATCATTTGCTCTGTTGTATTTAAACGAATCGGCTAAGAAATTATAGATGTTAATAATACCATGATACGAGCGGGTTTTATCTTCTTTTACGTAGTTGGTTTTCATCACCTCATGGTCGCGTGGAAACTCAAATACATTGGAGTGCATCATAAAAATAAGCACATCGCTGCCAAACTTCAGCTCAATTTCAAATTGTCCATTGCTGTTTGCTTCAAACAAAATGGCAGAGGCTTCCTTTTTATCTTCTGTAAATTGATGAAAATCATCAACATATTGATTTATCGTTTCTTTTAAGCTGTTAAAAGCATCCAGTGTTACCCGGTAAACCTGTTGTTTTAAGGTTGATTTATTTACCAGATCGGCAAATAGTTCAGCATTTTTTTTTGATGATTTCATTTTATTCGTCTATTCAAAAGTTAACGAAAGTAAGAAAACTTTTGAATTTAACCGGTCAATTACATCAGTATAAATATTTCCTTCTTTTTTTATGAGGTTGTTAAGCCCGTATCCCATCTTAGCCTGAATACCAAATTTAAAATAATTGGTATAAAAATCCACTCCTGCGCCTACTTCAAGTAGCAAATCGTTTTTTTGTATTTTTACGGTAATATCGTTGGTGTTTGCCTGGGCTTTTTTTTGCGAAGCCAAATCAAGCGTGTAGGTGGCGCCTCCCAATACGTACGCAGCAAAGTTGTTAAGCCTGTGCGAGCGGTATTTAAACTCAAATGGAAACAGCAGCAGCGTGGAAGTGATGTTTTTTTCAATTTCCACAAACTTTCCTTCTCCGTTTCGGTAGGTGAGAATGTTATAGTTAAGGGCACGTTCGCCAAATGACAATGAAGGAATAAAACGCAAATCGGTGTTATCGCCCAACCTGAGGTTTCCAAGTATCCCAATGGTAAAGCCGGGCCTTCCGATGCCTGTCAGCTCATACACAAAACTTGAATCAGCAGGGAAATCGGGTGTTTGTGCCGCATTAAACTTTATTGACGACATGTTGTCAACCGTTTTTATGGTAAACAGCAATTGATTGGAGGCAAGGATGAATCCGAAATGATAAGGTTGCCGGTCGTAAGTGGGCAGGTTAAATACTTTTTTCTGTTGTGCCGAAACCGTGTTGATGTTATACAGGGTGCCCAAAAACAGGACGATGATTATTACTATTTGTTTTCTCAATGTTGACAGATTTTATTGTTTAACGTCTTACATGGGATTATAGTATATCCATGAAAAAAGAAGCGCAAATTTAATTAATAAATACCTATACTTTGGTTGCCGAATAAAGTGTTGCTATTCCAAAGGTTAAGCGTTGTTGGTTGATATTGCTGTAACCTGCTTGTTTCATAACCTCCATAAAATCTTTGTTTTCGGGAAACTTTTGTACCGAATCGGGCAAATAGGTATAAGCTTCGTCGTTTTTTGAAACCATACGTCCTACCCCGGGCAAAATATTTTTAAAGTAAAAATTGTAGATGTTCCTGAACGGGAAACCGTGTGGTTTTGAAAATTCGAGAATGGCAACCAATCCGCCGGGCCTCATCACACGGTTCATTTCGGTAAGTCCTTTAAGCAGGTTTTCGTAATTTCGTACGCCGAAAGCCACGGTAACGGCATCAAAATAGTTATCTTCAAAACGTAGGTTCTCCGAATCGCCGGGTTCCATTTTTATAATGCTGTCAAGTTTTTTGGCTTTTACCTTGTTTTCACCAATTTTTAACATGTCAACGGCAATGTCAGCACCAATTATCTCCTCCGGTTTTAACTTTGCCAGTTCAATGGCCAGGTCGCCTGTTCCGGTGGCGATATCTAAAATTCTTTTGGGCTGAATGGTGGCCAGCAAACGTCTTACTTTTTTACGCCAAAGTATGTCGATGCCCATTGATAGCACATGGTTTAACAGGTCGTACTTTGGGGCAATGTCGTTGAACATGGTTCGTACCTGTTCTTTTTTTCCTTTTTTACCGGTTGTCATTTTTACAGATGCTTTAAAAAGTTAAGGTGTTAACAATTTCGTTTTGAAGTTTGTTTTTATCAACCGGAACCACCCCGATTTCTTCACAAACAAGGCCTCCGGCAAGATTTGCCACTGCGGTCATATCTTCGGGGTTTAACCCCTCGGCCAGACATAAAGCAGCAACACTGATAACGGTATCGCCGGCACCCGAAACATCGGCAATGTTGCGCAGATGTGCTTTTAAATGCGATGATTTGTAACCATCGCCTTCTTTCCACCTTATAAATACGCCATATTCCGAAAGGGTATTCATAATAATATCGGCATTCAAAGCGCTTTGCAGTTGCGAAACGGCTTCTTCAACCTGCTTTAGGTCGCTTCCTTTTACCGACAGGTTTAATCCTTCGTTGATTTCGTTTAAGTTTGGCTTGAAGAGGGTAACATTTTTATAGGAGAGGAAATTTTTCTTTTTGGGGTCCACCGCAACGGGAATATCTTTTTTACCGGCAAGTTTCACAATATACTCAATGATGTCGTTGTTCAGCACTCCTTTGTCATAGTCCTGAATAATAATGACTTTTATATCTTCAGTATTAACAATTTGTTCGATTGATTGTTTTAACTCGTTACTGTCTTTTTCCGACAAGGGGGAAGTTGTTTCATCATCGATGCGTAAAAGCTGGGTGCTGTTTCCTATGATTCTGAATTTGGTGGTAGTTTTTCGGCTTGGACTGTTTAAAACAGCTGTTGTCGGCATACCTTCGGTGTGCAATAAATTTTTAAACTCGTTGCCCCGTGCATCGTTGCCCACCACCGAGCAGAGGATAGGTTCGGCTCCCAAAGCTTTAAGGTTAAGTGCTACATTGGCAGCGCCGCCAAGCCTGACTTCACGCTTTTCAACGGCTACTATGGGCACCGGTGCTTCGGGCGAGATACGGTTTACGCTACCCCAAACATAGGTGTCGAGCATAACATCGCCAATTACTAAAACACGGGTATTGTTAAAAGAGGCAAAAAGCCTGTTTACCATCTCTGTTGTAAACATAGTTTTATGTTGTTTAAGGTGCAAAAGTAATAAAAACGGAGTACACACCTTCGCTGTTGTTTTGGCTGCTACAACGGAGACGGGAAAATAGGGATTTAATCTGCGGCTCAGAAATCCTTTGAATCGGAAAGCGCTTTTAACTCAGCTGTTAACAGCCATTCATCCGGAAAACGTGTTTGAACTTCGTGCCATAAATCTTCAAACGAAATCGAACTGTTGCCCTCTCTCAAAGCAGCAGCTTTTTCGTAAAGGCTGAAAACTTTTTTGTCGGTTTCGCTGTATTGAATAACGTGGGTTTTTTCTTTGGGGCTTTCGTAAACCAATCCCCATGCGTCATAATCTGCAGGGCCGCTGTAAGCCGAAACAATTTTTTCGCCCACAGCCATATCAAACACTCCCCAGGTCGGCTCAAACAGCGTTTTGCCATTGTGTGATACCGTACAATCAACAAAACTCATTACCAATATTTTCTCCTCTTTCCGAAGCACGTTTTGTAACACGCCTTCTACTTTTACACCCGATTCAAATTCAAATACCGAGTGGTAACCTTTTATGATTTTCATGGCCTGAAGGTCGCCATCTGTTAAAAAACGGGTGGGTTTTAACGAGCCTTTAATCTTTCCTATGGGAGAACCAAAACCTGCTTTGTGATGGTTTTTTCCATGGCCTTCCAGCACCTTATTGTTGTAACACAAAATGGTTTCGCCCGAAGTGTTGATATACACCGGTTGTCCATCGTGAACCAGCACATCGGTAACCTTTCCCGCGACTTGTAATCCAGAGCTATATGTTAAGGTGGCCACCCTGCCCGAACGCTGTGCCTTTAATATTCCGTCTAATCCACCGGTACGCAATGCCATGGTGTCGGCAAACTCGTTAAGCACTTTGGTAAGATGTTTAAAATCAGGCGTGACAAATAACTGCGGCTGGGGTTTGGTGATGTCGAAACTATAATCCATGGCATCCAGCGTGTAAGGCAGTTTAATCACCTCCGGCTTGAGCGCGCTTCTGCTTTCCCCTATCGATGACAAAAGACCGGCACCATAAATTTTCGGATTGGCAATATCACCAATCAGGCCATATTCCACCGTCCACCAATGCAAATTTCTAATGAGGGACATTTCGGAAGGAACCCCCAAATTATCAATGGATTGAGCCAGGGTGTTTTCGGCTTCCTCAATTTGATGAGCCGGAGTGTTGGGGTCAGCCTTTAAAATGGATAGGTGTCTGATTTCTTCATAC
>JALVAQ010000219.1 GCA_027011095.1 Bacteroidales bacterium | reverse complement strand
CTTTATTTTCTTCAAAGATAAGCAATTATATTGAATTATTAGTGATTGCGGATATACAAATAATTCTTATATTTGGGTAAAATTTATGTTATGGAGTC
This sequence comes from Bacteroidales bacterium, assembly GCA_027011095.1. Taxonomy (GTDB): domain Bacteria; phylum Bacteroidota; class Bacteroidia; order Bacteroidales; family F082; genus B16-G9. The sequence goes on along the minus strand of JALVAQ010000219.1, from coordinate 2,529 downwards.
GACTTTTTTTAACAAACACGGAAAACTAAAGAAGCGTATTTACGAAAGTAACATGCACGACCTGCAAATAGAACTTGTTAAGCTGCAAGAATGGATAAAGGCAAAAGGAAAAAGGGTTGTAGTGATATTTGAAGGCCGTGATGCTGCCGGAAAAGGCGGTGTTATTAAACGCATTACAGAGCGGTTGAATCCGAGGGTTGTACGGGTTGTTGCTTTGGGGGTACCCACCGAGAAGGAAAAAACGCAGTGGTATTTTCAGCGTTACGTACCTCATTTGCCGGCAGCGGGTGAAATGGTACTTTTTGACCGGTCGTGGTATAACAGAGCCGGAGTGGAGCGTGTAATGGGTTTTTGTACCGATGATGAATACTGGGAGTTCTTAAGGGCATGTCCTTATTTTGAACGCATGCTTATTCGTGCCGGAATTACCATTATCAAATATTGGTTTTCGGTAAGCGAAGAGGAGCAGGAAAAGCGTTTTCAGGCACGTATTGCCGATCCTACCAAACGGTGGAAACTGAGTCCGATGGATTTGAAATCGCGGGAAAGGTGGGTGGAATATTCAAAGGCCAAAGATGAGATGTTTTCCTATACCGATACCAAAATATCGCCATGGTATGTGGTAAATGCCGATGATAAAAAGCGGGCACGAATCAACACCATCCACCATTTGCTGTCGCTTATTCCTTATGAAGACTTAACTCCACCTCCCATTGAGCTGCCTGAACGAGCACCTGAAAAGGGTTATGTAAGGCCGCCCATGCAGGAGCAAACATTTGTTCCCGATGTGTTTGAGAATAAACAAACAGGTAGTGGTTAAATAAATCGTCAAAAAAGTTTTAGAAAACAAAAAATGTACTATTTTTGCACTCCCGTTTGGACCCGTAGCATAATGGATAGTGCACCTGACTACGGATCAGGAGGTTGCAGGTTCGACCCCTGCCGGGTTCACTTGAAAATCAAAAGGTTACAGCTTTTAAAAGTTGTAACCTTTTTTCATTTGCAAGCAATTTAAATGTTTCCCAGAAACCGGTCTATATTGTCATCGGATTACAGGTTAGTTTTTCTGTTAGTATTTGCATAATGATTTTATGTTCCAAATCCATAAAGCCAAGGATTTAGAAAGCAGTATAATAGATTGAGGTGAGATTTACTACAAAAACCTTTAACAATTTGTATGCCAGTACCATCAACCCTTTCTGCATTTGAACAACGTATGGCTTACGCCAATGTTTTCAAACTCTTTTTCTATCATTAGTCCTGATTTTTTTAACAACTTTCGCATATCATCGGAATGATACATTTGGCTGTTTCCGTTTGCTATGGCCGTAAAATAGAGGGTTGTGGCATGCAGGCTATAGGTTGAAGCTTCAAACTGCTGCATATCCCAATAGGTTTCTAAAATATAGAGTGCTCCGTCATCGTCCAGTGCGTCGTAAGCCCGTTTTAAGAGGGTAAGGATTTCTTCCTGAGAGAAACAATCCAAAAACTGGCTCATCCAAATGGCATTGTGTCCCTTTGGAAACGGAGCGGAAGCATCCAGCAGGTTGATGGCATGCAGATTAATTCTGTCTTCAAAGCCATGGGCTTTAATATTTTTTTCGGCATCTTTTAACTGGCCGGGCAAATCGAGAATGGTAACTTCAACATCATCGGAGTATTTGGCGCATTCGATGGAAAACTTACCCGTATTGCCGCCAACATCCATTATTTTTTTAACCCCTTCGTTAAAGATAATCGGAAGTACTTCCGGAAACGCCACATCGGAATAATAATGGTCGAACCCAAACCAGCTTTTGCGAACCTTTTCAGGCAACTCCGACAAAGCTTCGTAAACGGTATTCCACTCTCCAAAAACTTTCAGCCCTTCCGGTTTCCCATTTTTTATGGAATCTTCCAAAAGAAACATGCCGAGGTAATTAACATCGTGGGTAAAGTCCATGTTTACTTTGGTAAGCTTATCGCTTAGCAGAAAATATCCGGTTTTGGTAATAAAAAACCTATCATCGCGCACCATCACCATTTCAAGGCTAATGGCTGCTTCAAGCAGAACTTTAACACCGTAAACGGACAACTTTAACGCCTCTGCCGTTTCTTCAATGGTGGCACCTTTACGACGGGTTTTCATCAGATAGTCTAAAATACCCAAATCTCTAAGCGATTTGGCGGCCTGAAACATAATGGGACCAAAAGCTATCTTCTGCGCATCAAATTTGGCCTGTAATGCCGATTTATTGTCGTTTCCGTAATTTTTCATTCTTGTCTTTGTTTTCAGTTTTTATCTTCTCCCCCCAGGGTTTGCCCGGGGCAAGTACAAAGTATATTTTTCTCTCCCCGGGGTTCAGCCCGGGGCATATCCAAATTGTATTCTCTTCTCCCCCGGGCTAAACCCCGGGGGAAGTATAAAGTATGTTTTTCTCTCCGGGCTAAACCCCGGAGGAGAGCATTTCACTTTCTATTAATCCCAATTATTTTCTTCTTCTATTTCAAAATTTTCCAAAAATAATAATAATTAAACCACTGATAGGC
>JALVAQ010000218.1 GCA_027011095.1 Bacteroidales bacterium | reverse complement strand
ATGTTATTTGTCAGGTTCTGATTATTACACCGACTCTATAACAGGAAAATATCTAATTTAGACAAATTTTAAATTAAAACGATTGAAATGCAAATGCAAATGATGAAAAAATTTACCTGCTTAATTGTGGTTTTTATGATTGGAGTCAATTTTTTGATGGCTCAAACGGAAACAAACAAACCTGCTTTGTTACAAATTCAGCAAGAACAGAATGCAAAATGGAGTGCCCGGTTACAACGGGTAAAGGCGTATGCTGCCGCCAATAATGTACCAATTTATTATGAAAACGATAAAGGCCGTGTTATCCAGTTGGTTGATGTGGTTGATGGCGAGCCTCAGTATTATACCACTTTTAATTTGGGTGCAGCCCATACAACCCGGGCGGCTGAACTATGGCCTGGTGGAGCATCGGGATTAAATGTCGATGGTGACGGTTATAACCAGTTGGGTGAATGGGATGGTGGCCGTGTACGCAGCTCGCATCAGGAATTTACCGATCAGGGTGCATCGCGTGTGATGCCACAGGATGGCGGCTCCATTGCCGACCACGCAACCCATGTTGCCGGAACATTAATAGCCGCTGGTGTTCAGCCGCAAGCCAAAGGGATGGCCTATAAAGCAAACCTTAAGTCGTGGGAATGGTCTAATGACGAGAGTGAGATGGCCGGTGCGGCTGCAAATGGCCTTGAGATTTCAAACCACTCCTATGGTTTTATCAGAGGATGGGATCATAACAATGGTAACTGGACCTGGCATGGTACCCCTTCTATTTCTCCTGACGAAGATTATCACTTTGGCTATTATAACAGCGATTCCAGGGCATTGGATAACATTGCATACAATGCGCCAAATTACTTAATTGTGCGTGCTGCCGGAAACGACAGGGGTGAAGGCCCTTCGGATGCCGGCAACGGTAAACCTGAAAAAGATGGCGGTGATGATGGTTACGACTGTTTGGGAACCGAAGTTGTAGCAAAAAATATTTTAACGGTGGGCGCTGTAAAACAGGTGTGGCCTTACATCGGTCCCGAAAGTGTGAAAATGAGTAGCTTTAGCTGTTGGGGTCCAGCCGATGACGGCCGCATAAAACCTGATGTGGTTGCCAAAGGAGTTGATGTTTACTCGTCAACCTCTTCTTCCAACAGCTCTTACGCCTCTTTTAACGGCACCTCAATGGCATCGCCCAATGCGGCGGGAACTTTGGCTTTGTTGCAATACTATTACCAGCAATCGCATAACTCCGGCCCCATGAAGTCTGCCACCTTGAAGGGACTGGTAATTCATACTGCTGACGAAGCTGGCCCAAATCCCGGACCCGATTATATGTTCGGTTGGGGATTAATCAATGCCGAAAGAGCCGCCGATGTAATTACCGACGATTTACAACAAACGGTACTTGATGAACTTATTTTGCAAAACAATCAAACCTATACACGCGATTTAACTGTTCCGGAGGGAGCCTCTTTAAAGGTAACTATTTCGTGGACCGACAGGCCGGGTAATCCGGCTACGCCTCAACTTGACCCCATCGACCCCATGTTGGTTAACGATTTAAACCTGCGAGTTGAAGGTCCTGACGGAGTTACTTATTACCCATGGAAATTAAATCGTGATTTTCCCGATTCGGCAGCCGTAAAAAATGGCGAAAATCATGTTGATAATGTTGAAGTTGTGGATGTTGGTAATATGGGTGCAGGAACCTATACGGTTACTGTTGACCATAGCGGAACATTGAGCACCGGCTCGCAGGCCTTTTCGTTAATTATAAGCGGTATCGATGAGTATTTGGTTACGCCCGAATGTTCCGAAATGATGTTAACACCCGCCGATGGTTCTGCCGATAATATTTTAAATCAATATGTGTCGTGGAAACCGGCTCGTTTTGCCACTTCGTACGATATTTATTTTGGTACCGATGGGGGAGGAGTTTCTACCCCGACCTCCGTTTATAACGGAGAAAATTTTACAACCAACGGATTTTCGGTGTTAATGCAGGAAAATACCACCTATTATTTGCAGGTTGTTCCTCGTAACAATATGGGAGCAGCCACCGGCTGTAGCGATATCTGGTCCTTTTCAACCATGACGGCTATTACCCAATATCCGTACCTTCAGGATGTGGAAAGTGCTTCAACACCCGGTATGCCACAATATTGGCAAAGTGATGATTATTCTGATGTAGAGTGGTTTACAACGAATTTAATTTCGCATTCGGGCAGTAACTCCATGGCTTGCTTTTTCCAGGGAGGACTCCAGCAGGTGGACATGGATAACTGGTTGATTTCACCTCCTTTCAGGGTTCAAACAGGTAAGGAGTATCTGGTATCGTACTATTT
>JALVAQ010000217.1 GCA_027011095.1 Bacteroidales bacterium | reverse complement strand
TAATTGAACACCCTAAAGTAATTGCCCGCTTTCAAAAAGAAGTTGACCGCATTAACGCCACGCTGGGACGCCATCGTCAGATTAAAAAGTTTGCCTTAACCTGCAAGGCGTGGACAACCGATACCGGTGAACTCTCGCCCACATTAAAGTTAAAACGTAAGCAACTTAAAAAAGTTTATAAAAAGAAATTAGATTATCTTTATGGCTATTCTGACGACCCGGGAAACCTGGTTGTCAAGAGTGAAGAATAGAAAGCGTTAAGCCTAATTAAAGAAAAGAATTGTTATGCGTCACTGATTGTATGAAACTTGAAAAACAACATAACAGCCTGTTACAAAGCATTGTTCTTCTTATTGACAGTACGCGTAATCATGTTGCACAAACAATAAATAGTGAGTTATCTTTATTATACTGGCTTATAGGCAAGCAGATTAACGATAGCATTGTACAACATAAACGCGCAGAATACGGTAAGCAAACTGTTGAACAAATCAGCAGAGAATTAACCACAAGATACGGTAAAGGTTTTAGCAAAAGAAATCTACATAACTTTATGCTCTTCAACAACCTGTTCCCTGATGAACAAACTGTGCACACACTGTGTTCACAATTTAGTTGGTCACATATTCGTACTTTTATTACTATTAAGGACGAACTAAAACGTGATTTTTATATTCAAATGTGTAAGTATGAGCGTTGGAGCGTACGAACTTTACAAAACCGCATTTCGGGAATGTTGTTTGAACGCACTGCTATTAGTAAAAAACCGGAATTAACTATTCAGGATGATTTAAAAAAGCTTAATTCCGAGCATAAAATAACACCTGATTTAACTTTCAAGGATCCATATGTTTTAGATTTCTTAGGCTTACATGATACTTACAGTGAAAGAGATATGGAAAGTGCCATTCTTAATCATTTGCAAAAGTTTATTACTGAATTGGGTACTGACTTTGCTTTCCTTGCCAGACAAAAACGTATCGTTGTTGATAATGAAGATTTTTACATCGATTTGCTATTTTATCATAGAAGTCTAAGAAGTTTGATTGTCATTGATTTGAAACTTGACAAATTTAAAGCGGTATATAAAGGTCAAATGGAGCTTTATTTACGATGGATTGAAAATAATGAAATGAGAGCAGGTGAAAATAAACCTATTGGCTTAATTCTTTGTAGTGAAAAGTCTCCACAACAAATAAAATATTTATTGCTTGAAAATAGTGAACAAATAAAAGTAGCCGAGTATCTTACAAAACTTCCTAAAAAAAAGCTTTTAGAGGAAAAATTAAGAGAAGCCATATTTTTAGCAACCAATAAACACAATGAACTAGTTTAACGTTAACCTAATGATAATATTTTACCAATAGTTTAAATAAAAGACTTCAAACAAGTTTAATATCATAAAAAAAATTAACCCATGGAAAAGCAGATTATCTTTCTTATTGTATTGCTCATAACACTGGGCATATTTTCCTATTCAATCTATCGTTATGTGCAGTTTTTTAAATTTACCAGACCGAAAAAGCTGGGTGATTGGGGAAAGCGTTTTAAAATGATGATCGACATCGCTTTCCTGCAGAAAAAAATATTGCGCCGTCGCTGGGTAGGCATGATGCACGCACTGGTATGGTGGGGCTTTTTACTTATCCTGTTTGGCAGTATCGAAATGGTAATCGACGGGTTGTTTGGGACAGAAAAAATATTTTCCTGTTTGGGATGGTTTTACGATTTTATGATGGCTTCCGGCGACATCTTCGCTGTTATTATTGCCTTTGCAGTTAGTGCTTTTCTGTTTCGCCGGCTGTTTATGCACATCAAAAGGTTTTACGGCCCCGAGATGCGCAAAATTGATAAGGAGGATGCCAACCTTGCCCTGACCATCATCCTGTTCCTTATGATTTCATTATTGGGAATGAACACCTTTTATCTTGTGTGGGCCAAACAATCAGGTCACGAAATACTGGGTTCCTATCCGGTCAGTCATTGGCTGGCAAACTATTTTTATGGTACGCCCACCGAAACTGCCTGGTTCTGGTATCAGTTTAACTGGTGGACACACATCACGCTGATTTTCCTCTTTGCCAATATTCTTCCCTACTCAAAACACTTCCATGTTTTTGTTTCGGTGCCCAACACCTTTGTGGGACGGTTAGAACCCTTGGGATATGTTGACAACATGGAAAACATCACCAAAGAGGTTAAAATGATGCTCGACCCCAATGCTGCTTTTGAAGAGCCTGCCGAGGGTGAGGAGGAAGCTGTTGAACGCTTTGGTATCAAAGATATTGAGGATGTTACCTGGGTTAATTATATGAATTCGCTGGCCTGTACGCAGTGTGGACGCTGTACTTCGGTGTGCCCTGCCAACATTACCGGTAAGTTGCTGTCGCCCCGTAAGGTGATGATGGATACACGCAAGCGGATGAAGGAAAAAGGCCCTGAGATGATTAAAAACGGAAGAGATTTCGACGATGGTAAAGCCCTGCTCGGCACCTATCTTACCGAAGAGGAGTTGTGGGCATGTACGCTTTGTAATGCCTGTGCGCAGGAGTGTCCGGTTAACATCAACCAACCCTCCATTATTTTGGGTATCCGCCGTTATCTGGTGATGGAAGAGGCCAAAGCACCTTCAGGAC
>JALVAQ010000216.1 GCA_027011095.1 Bacteroidales bacterium | reverse complement strand
GAGGTTACTACTATAAATATACAGTGTAAGGATAACGGCTTATGGTTTTATAATCAGTTGAATTTATGTAATTTATAAATCGCCTCATTGGTGGCGCCTTGTTTCTATCCTCCCCGCCATGCTTCGATACAATTCCTCTCCGCTGAAGCTACGAGGAATCACTCAGCATGACCTTCGGGTAGGTAGATAATTCCGGACGGCTCTAGGGAAGTTGAAGTCCGGATTACCTGTCCGAACGTGCATCGGCAGGGGCGGGCAAATCCGGACAAGCTTTAGGGTTGAAGAGTGTCACACTGAGTGCCCGCCCGCTCAACAAATCCTTGGAAGTTGTTCGCCAACAGGCATGTGGACCACACGGGTTCCTCCCATTTGATTGGTGATAAGTACCTTTCCGTGATGGTCGTCAACAACGGTGCCTACAATGGCCGCGTTAGCCGACTCAGGATGCCGGCGCAACATTTCAACTGCTTTGTCTGCTACATCAGCCGAAACAAAGGCCATAAACACCCCTTCGTTGGCTGCATAAAGCGGGTCGAGGCCAAGAATCTCACAAGCGGCTTTTACCTGATTTTCAACCGGAATAGCATCGTTGTCTAACATTATACCCATGTTTCTCTCTTTGGAAATTTCGTTTAAGGTAGCGGCAACACCTCCTCTTGTAGGATCGCGGAAAAGATGTATTTTTTCGCCAAACTCGTCAAGCAGCACAGCGGTTAAATGATTCAGGTTGCAGGTGTCGCTTTCGATGCTGGTTTCAAACTCCAGCCCTTCGCGCACCGATAATATGGCAATGCCGTGAGTGGCGATGCTGTTGCTGGCAATAATTTTGTCGCCGGTTTTAATGTTACCGATGTCAATATTTGCTTTGGGATGAATCTGCCCGATACCGGTGGTATTGATAAATATTTTGTCTCCTTTTCCTTTGTCAACAACTTTGGTGTCGCCGGTAACAATTTGCACACCTGCTTTTTCGGCGGCATATTTTATGGAAACCAAAATATCCCAAAATTGGCTGATGGGCAGCCCCTCTTCGAGGATAAACCCCAACGAAAGGTATTGTGGAATAGCACCACACATGGCCACATCGTTTACCGTTCCGTTTACTGCCAACTCGCCGATGTCTCCTCCGGGAAATACAATGGGCGATACCACAAAGCTGTCGGTTGAAAATGCTACCGGCCCGTTGAACTCAAGCATGGCGCCATCGTGGTGCTTGTCCAGTTTTTCGTTTTTTAGCAGGTCGAACACACCGGATTCCAAAAGTTTGTTGGTGAGCAATCCGCCGCTGCCATGCGCCAGGGTAATGATGTCGAAATCAAATTTGGGTGCAGGGCATTGGAGTTTGAAAAGGCTTTTATTTTTCATGGTTTTTTTTTATTTCATTTTTGGTTGGCTCAGGATCAACCCCGAGTCTGAAGTGATTGAACGATTATTAACAATGGAACAGTCGAGTAATGATGCAATGGAGTAAAACGCCGGGCTAAACCCCTCCTCCGATAGTTATCGGAGCTATCGGAGGAGAAATAACAATTGAATAATCATAATTCTACCTCCTCAATCATGTTTGAAAAATTGTAATAGGCGGCGCAGGCTCCCTCCGAGCTGACCATGGGGGCACCAAGCGGGGTTTGCGGTGTGCAGCCTTTACCAAATTGCGGACATTGATAGGGCTTTTTAATACCTTTCATTATGTCGCCGGCAATGCACTCGGCATTTTCGTTGGCTTTTTCCAAATCAATGGTAAACTTTTTGTTGGCATCGTATTGCCGGTATTTCTTTTTCAAATGCCAGCCGCTTTCGGGAATGGTTCCTATTCCACGCCACATCTGGTCACCGGTCTCAAAAACATTGTTAACGATTTTTTGAGCTTCCACATTACCCTCTTTTCTAACCATGCGGGTGTATTGGTTTTCCACTTCGTAACGGCCTTCTTCCAGTTGCTTAACAGCCGCCAAAATTCCCAACAGTAAATCCAACGGCTCAAAACCCGATACAACAATGGGGATTTTGTATTTTTCCGCCAAAGCAGGATACTCCCAATATCCCATGATAGAACATACATGGCCTGCGGCAAGAAAGGCATCGATTTTTGCTTCGGGGTCTTCCATCAAAGCGCTAATGGCCGGTGGTACCAATACGTGAGAGGTTAAAATGGAATAGTTGGTAAGTCCGAGCTTTTGAGCATGCAACACCGACAAAGCATTGGACGGCCCGGTAGTTTCGAAGCCAACGGCAAAAAACACCACCTCCCTGTCAGGGTTTTGTTTGGCAATGTTAACTGCTTCGAGTGGTGAATATAAGATACGCACATCGGCGCCGGCTGCTTTTGCTTCCAGAAGACTTTTATCAGAACCGGGCACCCGTACCATATCGCCAAAGCTGCATAAAATCACCTCCTTTTCCATGGCAAGGTAAACGGCTTTGTCAATCAGGTGTAACGGGGTAACACAAACGGGGCAGCCGGGTCCGTGCAACATGGTTATCTGCTTGGGTAACACCGTCAGAATACCGTTTTTAACAAGGCTGTGGGTTTGTCCGCCGCACACCTCCATAATTTTCCATGGACGGGTAACGGTTTGTTCAATTTCCTGTAAAACCTTTTTGGCCAGCTCAGGGTTTCGGAATTCGGTTAAATATTTCATATTGTGTATAATTC
>JALVAQ010000215.1 GCA_027011095.1 Bacteroidales bacterium | reverse complement strand
AGATTAAATACAACAATTTAGTTCGATAAGTAAATATTACAAGCAAGTAAAAGAGATAGTAATTTTATAACAAAAAAACGATTGGGTAAAAAGTACACTGGCTACAATTGCCAGCTCTATCCCCAATCGTCATGGCAAAGATAAATAATATACTGTTAAAAAGTCAAAAAATAAATATTCAAATAATTTAATAAAATGAAATAGGGCAAAATAGTTATGAAAAGAAAGGGTATTTATAAATGAATAAAACCTTGAATAAGCAACCAGCACCGCAGCCAAAGGCCGTTGGGTGTTCTGGGCTTTATCTTACTCAAGGTTTATAGTGCAAATATAGTTATTAGGGAATAAAATATCAAATAAAATGGAAAGTCAGGCAAAAATAGAGTGTCGCAATTCCGTTGTGAAAACATTTAAAGCGGCCTTAACGGGTCGCTTTTTTCTTTCTACGCAACGCAAGCGAGGGCTTCGCTTTAAGCGAAACCCTCGCTAAGAGCGAAGCCCTCGCTACCCTCGCTAAATTTTAATATCTTTGCAGCTAAAATTAAAAAACCGTGGAAATTTTAGATAAACTGGAAATTATAAAGAACCGTTGGGAAGAAATCGGTGAACAGATGAACGACCCCGAAGTGATGTCGGACGTTAAGCGATTTGTTAAACTCAATAAGGATTACCGCGAACTGGAACCCATTGTTAACACTTACAAAGAGTATAAAAATATTCTCGGCAATATTGAAAACGCTAAAGAAGTACTTGATACCGAAAAAGACCCGGAGTTCAGAGAAATGGCCAAAGAGGAACTGGAGGAGCTGATTCCGAAAAAAGAAAAGTTGGAGGAAGAAATTCGCATTTTGCTTATCCCCAAGGATCCTCAGGACGAAAAAAACGCCATTGTGGAAATCAGAGCCGGAACAGGTGGCGACGAAGCAAGTATTTTTGCCGGCGACCTTTTTAGAATGTACCAAAAGTTTTGTGAAAGCAAAAAATGGCAGGTTGACATCGTAAGCATCAGCGAAGGTACTTCCGGCGGCTTTAAAGAGATTGTTTTTAATGTTACCGGAAACGGTGCCTACGGAACCATGAAATTTGAATCGGGTGTGCATCGCGTTCAGCGGGTGCCTAAAACCGAAACACAGGGGCGTATCCATACCTCGGCAGCCTCGGTGGCAGTGTTGCCCGAAGCCGATGAATTTGACATCGAACTTCACGATAAAGACATTCGCAAAGATACCTACTGCTCGTCAGGACCCGGCGGCCAGTCGGTTAACACAACCTACAGTGCCATTCGTCTTACCCATATACCAACGGGCATTGTGGTTACCTGTCAAGATGAAAAATCGCAGTTGAAAAACCTTGCAAAAGCCATGAAAGTGCTGCGCTCCAGATTGTATGAGCGAGAACACGCCAAATATCTTGAAGAAATTTCGTCAAAGCGAAAAACCATGGTCTCAACCGGCGACCGCTCGGCAAAAATACGAACCTACAACTGGCCGCAAGGCAGGGTTACCGACCACCGGATAAACCTTACACTTTACAACCTCAATGCTATTATTGACGGTGATATTCAGGAAATTATCGACAAGCTGCAAATGGCTGAAAATGCCGAAAAGCTTAAAGATGAAGTGGGAGGATAAGAGATTTGGAAGACTTTAAACAAGTTCGATAAAAAAAGAGACAACCCAAGCAATGAATTACGAACAACTTTACAGCCTCATCAAACAAAAAAAATCCTTTTTATGTGTCGGGTTGGATACCGATATTGAGAAAATTCCTGATTTTTTACTTAAAAAAGAAGACCCTGTTTTTGCGTTTAACAAAGCCATTGTGGATGCGACTCTTCCTTATGCTGTTGCTTACAAACCCAATTTGGCTTTTTACGAAGCCGGGGGAATTAAAGGCTGGGCAAGCCTTCAGAAAACTGTAAAATACATCCGGTCGCTAAAACAGCCGATATTCCTGATTGCCGATGCCAAGCGCGGTGATATTGGCAACACCTCGGCAATGTATGCAAAAACCTTTTTTGAACAGATGGATTTTGATGCCGTTACCCTCTCCCCATACATGGGTTTCGACACAGTTGAACCCTTTTTAAAATACCCCGGTAAATGGTCAATCTTACTTGCGCTTACATCAAACAACAGCGCTTCCGATTATCAAATGTTTGAAAATAAAACCGGAAAAAGACTATTTGAAGAGGTACTTGAACAAACCCATTCCCGTGCCGACAAAAACCAACTGATGTATGTTGTTGGAGCCACCAAAGCAGAAGCGCTTCTGGATATCAGAAGAATAGTGCCCGAACACTTTTTACTGGTACCCGGTGTTGGTGCCCAGGGTGGCAGCTTACAAGAGGTAGCTAAATACGGCCTGAACAAAAGTTGCGGGTTACTTGTAAACTCCTCAAGAGGAATAATCTACGCATCCTCAAATGCCGACTTTGCCGAAGCAGCAGGCCATAAAGCAAAAGAAATTCAAGCCGAGATGATGCACATCCTCAAAGCCAACAATTTACTTTAACTGCCAAGTAGTTACAAAACCGGCTAATTCCTATTTTGATGTGATAGCGATTTTGTTAAGCTAAAAAAACTTTACCTGTTTTTTTCAACAACTCTTTACCAAAGTCCCGAAGGGATGCCATTTGAATAGCACCGGGTGAAGCCC
>JALVAQ010000214.1 GCA_027011095.1 Bacteroidales bacterium | reverse complement strand
CTGTATATGAGTTTTCCTTTATTAGTAACATAAAAAACACTACCTTGTTCAGTATTACTAACAATGTCGATATATTCATCGTTTGAGAGTTTTAGTTTTTTGCCCGCTGGATAAAGCTGTTTAACCAACTTGTTTTCACCTTTTTTAAAGTTATAAGCAATAGGGCCGGGGTTGTTGCTGCTATGGTGTTTATCCTTTTTTAACATCACGCCAAGTGAATCTCTAAAAGTACCAACTGCAATGATATCTGATTTAAAGGTTTGTATAGGAGTTGCCACCGTATCATTAAAATTAGTTTCATACAATACCTTGTTTTTCCCAATATAAACATGGTCATCAACCATCGTTCCGATTACCCCGTTTTTATTTTGTAAATAATCGGGGAAGTACCATAAGAACCTTTTTCTAAGGTCAATAATAAAATCTTTTTCATAATTATGTGCCATGAGATAAAGATTTCTGCTATTGAAAAAAAATTGTCCGGCAATGATTTTTGTCTTTTCATCTTTAAACCAGTTTCTAATTTTTCCGTTTACAAATATGTCAATCCCATCCCTAGTTTGCACGTATAAGGTGTCGTTCCAATACCCAAGTTGATATACCAAATTGGAAGATAAACCATCGTTCATGGTATAATTTTTAAATTTTAGCCCGTCAAAACGGCTCAGCCCCCCATGTGTTCCCGCCCATATCATACCATCGGGTGTTTGTAACACGCTGGTAACCTGAATTTGTTTCAAGCCGTCTTTAGTAGTATATAACCGGGTAGCAAACTCCTGTGCAAAAGCATGTGTGATAAAATAAAGTAAAACAGTTACAGCAATAATTCTTTTCACTTTTGTCTGTTTATTAGTAAGTTAGATGCGTAGTTGTGATAAAAAACATCTCAATTGCAAGAAAAAGAAATCTATCAATAATCACAACATTACAAAACTAATAAATCCATTGGATTCATGCACTCTGATTTTACTTTTCTGAGGCTTATGGTGTGTTTTCCTGATTTTTCTCCTACTCTCTCAAAATCTTACCTATTTTTACCCTTTTTATTTTAAAGCTGCAAAAAATGTACAATCCTCCTGATTATTATTTGGTTGATGAGTTATTAACCGAAGAACATAAATTGATTCGTAAGGCTGTGCGCGACTGGGTTGACCGCTCGGTAATGCCTGTTATTGATGATTACGCGCAACGGCATGAATTTCCGAAACACCTTATCCGCGAAATGGGAGAGATTGGCGCCTTTGGCCCATATATACCTGAAAAATACGGGGGTGCCGGACTTGACCAGATTGCCTACGGAGTAATTATGGCCGAGTTGGAGCGGGGCGATTCGGCCATCAGGTCGGCAGCATCGGTGCAGACTTCGCTGGTAATGTATCCCATTTATGCCTTTGGAAATGAAGCGCAACGGATGAAATACCTTCCCAAACTGGCATCGGGTGAATGGGTAGGTGCCTTTGGCCTTACCGAGCCTAATCATGGTTCCGACCCGGGAAGCATGTTAACGCGGTTTGAAGATAAGGGTGACCACTACCTGCTTAACGGCTCAAAAATGTGGATTACCAACGCACCTATATGCGATGTGGCGGTGGTTTGGGCAAAGGACGAATCGGGAAAAGTAAGAGGATTGATTGTGGAGCGCGAAATGAAAGGGTTTACAACCCCCGAAACATTTAAAAAGTGGTCGTTACGGGCGTCTGCCACCGGCGAACTGGTTTTCGACAATGTTAAGGTTCCTAAAGAAAACCTGTTGCCAAACGTAAAAGGGTTAAAAGGGCCTTTGATGTGTTTAAATTCGGCACGCTACGGAATTGCCTGGGGGGTTATGGGCGCTGCTATGGACTGCTATGATACGGCTTTAAGATATTCGTTGGAACGCAAACAGTTTGGCAAGCCCATTGCTTCTTTTCAGCTTCAGCAAAAAAAGCTGGCCGAAATGGTTACCGACATTACCAAAATGCAACTGCTGGCCTGGCGGGTGGGAATGTTAAGAAACGATGACAGAGCTACCCCTGCACAAATTTCAATGGCCAAACGAAACAATGTGGAAACGGCTTTAAAAATTGCCCGCGAAAGCCGTCAGATTCTCGGAGCCATGGGCATTTCAGGCGATTTCCCCATCATGCGCCATATAATGAACCTCGAATCGGTTATCACCTACGAAGGTACCCACGACATCCATTTGCTGATTACCGGAATGGATGTTACCGGAATAGCTGCGTTTTAGAATTGACCCCGGTTTTTCATCTGTAAAAGTATTAGTCCCGGGCAAAATAAAAAAGCCCCGCCAAAGGCGAGACTTTCCAAAACAAATTAATGTTTCAAGCGTATGGAAAATGGTCAGTGACCGGATTCCCTTAAAAACTATACTTAAGCTTGGTGTAAATCATCGAATTATCCTGATACCTTCCAAACATCCCCTGCTCGTCGCCTGTAAAAATATTGGCACCGAGCAAAATTGAGAAAGCGTCGCTGAAATCGTAAGTAACTTTTGGTCTGATGAGGGCATCGCCATAGTTTAAGCCTACGTACGAAAACAACTCCAGATGAAGGGTTTCGCGCATGGCATCGTAACGGGCAAGAAAAGTCATGGTGTTGTTAAACTCATCATCGCTCATCATATCATCATAATCCATAATGTATTTTTGAATGAACTGGGCACTCA
>JALVAQ010000213.1 GCA_027011095.1 Bacteroidales bacterium | reverse complement strand
TTATATAATGATTCAATTATTCCCGATAGCTATCGGGAACCATTAAACCATTAAAAACAAAAAAAATGAAAAATTTAAAAATCACAACAACATTGGTACTGTTCTTTCTTGCGGGAGTTGCAAGTCAGATTACAGCACAACAATTAACCGGAAGAGAAATTATCGACAAGGTTTACAATCGTCCAACCGGTGATGACCAAACTTCCAATCTAACCATGACCCTTATTAATAAAAGTGGTGACGAGCGGGTTAGAAAAATTAAACAGTTCACCAAAGATTTTGGCGACGTTGAAAAAAGCATCATGTTTTTTACCGCACCGGCGGATGTTAAAAACACCTCTTTTATGAACTGGACTTACGATGATCCCGATAAAAGCGATGACCAGTGGATTTATCTGCCTGCCCTTAAAAAAATAAAGAGGATTTCCAGCGACAGCAAAAGCGACTACTTTATGGGCTCTGACTTTACGTATGATGATCTTGGCGACCGTAAACTGGATGACGATACACATACCCTGCTCCGTAGCGAAACCATTGACGGAGTTGACTATTACGTGGTGCAAAGTATTCCGAAAGATGAAGATTATATGTACAGTAAAACCATCACCTGGATTCGTAAAGACAATTTTATAGGACTGAAAAAAGAGTTTTATGATGAGGATGGCGAGCTGCTGAAAATTCTTAAAATCAAAAAGTTTGAAAAAATATCGGGATTTTGGATTATCACCCATTCCGAAATGGAAAACGTGCAGAAGAACCATCGCACGAGCATGAAACTTGATAATGTAAAAATCAACACCGGCATTCCATCGTCCAAGTTTACCGAGCGGATGATGATGCGTGGAATTTAAAGTATTTCGGCCTCAACAGAAATCAATAAAAAGTTATAACCATGAAAATCATAAAAACAGCCTTGTTATTTTTCCTACTGTCGGCGTTTGCGCAAGCGGGCTTTTCGCAAACAATCGGTATCGATGGTTTTGTACGAAATTATACCGGAGTTCAGTATAACAACGGCGACTTTAACATGTTGCAAAACACTTTAAACCTCAATTTTAACCTGATGGGGGACAAAATGGCTTTAAAAGCCAATCCGATGGTTTATTTATATGGTATCGACAGCGTTGATTTCAGGATGCGTGAAATTTATCTCGACCTCTATTTTAACAGCTTCGACCTAAGAGTTGGTAAACAGCAGATTGTGTGGGGAAAAGCCGATGGTGTTTTTATAACCGACATCGTTTCGCCTCTGAACCTTACCGAGTTTTTGTTACCCGATTTTGATGAAATCAGGGTTGGGGTATATGCTGCCAAGTTCGATTTTTATTTCGGTAACAGCACCGTGGAAGCCATATGGAAACCCATTTACGCCGGCAATGAATTTCCCGGGCCGGGTTCTATTTGGTATAAACCACCAGAGTTTCCTGCTCCGCCAACCTTTGATCATTCCAAAGAAAAAATCAACCCCTCGCTGGAAAACAGCGAAGCATACCTTAAATATTCGTTTTCATCCTCTGCAATTGACTTTGACCTGATGGGAGCTTATACCTGGGATCAAACACCCAGCATGTATGTTGAAAAACAGTTTGGTTTCGATACGGTTAGCCAAAAACCTTATCTGAAAGGGTTGCTTATTACCCCCGAGCACCATCGTTTGTATGTTGCCGGAGGCTCTTTTACCTCTACCATTAAAAGTTTTGTTATCAGGGGCGAAGCAGCCTATTACGATGGTAAATATTTCCAAACCACCGACCCCGCAGCAGAGGGTGCATTGGTACAAAAAAATTACCTCCATTATGTTGTCGGGCTTGACTACGGTGTTGGAAACCTGAAATTGAGTGCCCAGTTCATTCAAAAATACATTATGGATTATGATGATATGATGAGCGATGATGAGTTTAACAACACCATGACTTTTCTTGCCCGTTACGATGCCATGCGCGAAACCCTCCATCTGGAATTGTTTTCGTACGTAGGCTTAAACTATGGCGATGCCCTCATCAGGCCGAAAGTTACTTACGACTTTAGCGACGCTTTCTCAATTTTGCTCGGTGCCAATATTTTTACAGGCGACGAGCAGGGGATGTTTGGAAGGTATCAGGATAACTCAATGATATATACTAAAATAAAATATAGTTTCTAAAGAATAAACCTTTATTTATGATAAGATTCTTAATGTTAGCCGGTTTTATCCTGCTGTTTTCAACGTTGTATTCTCAGCAGGCTGACCAAATAATTGGAGAATATAAACTGCCCAATCAATTAAAGATAAAGATATATAAAGTTGACAATAAGTTTTTTGGAAAAATAACTTCATTGGACGGGTACAATAATGGTCAAATAAAAGACATTAAAAACCCGGATGAAGCAAAGCGAAATGACTCGTTACTTGGTAAAGTGATTATTGAAGGCTTAAAATACGATAATAAAAAGGATGAATGGGTTGACGGATCGATGTACGGCCCTGAAAAGGGTATTAAGTTTAATCTGAAAATTACAGAAATTGCAGGAAACAGGGCAACAGTTGTTGGTTCGAAATTTTTCTTTTGGCATACTTTAACATGGCAGAAATTATAACAACCGGCCTTTAACATACAAAATGAAAGCCGGTTTATAATCGGTTTCCATACGCTTGAAACATTGATTTGTTTCGGAAAGTCCCGCCATT
>JALVAQ010000212.1 GCA_027011095.1 Bacteroidales bacterium | reverse complement strand
CCGGTTTTCCTCCATGCCAAAGGTATGAAGGAAAGCCATAATCCCTGCCTTTGCCGGCAGGCAGGCGTTAAATTCGTGTAATCCGATGACTTTTATCCACTTCCGATAGCTCCGATAATTAACGGAGGAACAAAATGTTAACTTTAAAACAACTTCAATTAATAAATTATGAAATACCTTACGCTTTTATTGCTTTTTCTATCTGCCGGCCTTTTTGAGTTGAGTGCACAAACCATTGTTAAGCCTAACTTTGCCGTTGGCAGCCATCCGGTAACCGTTGATAAAATTTCGAGAACCGATAGTGCTTTTGTTGTTCAAATTACGCTTGAAAACAAACTACCCAACGGATACTTTTGCGCCGGTAAGGATATAGTTTTAAAAGATATAACTACCGGAAAACTTTTTAAAATGAAGTATTCCAAAGGTATTCCGGTTTGCCCCGATGTGTATCACTTTAAATGGATTGGTGAAAAACTAACCTTTTCGTTTTATTTTCCGGTGGTGGATACTGCCGTGCATTTTGTAAATCTTGTGGAAAACTGCAAAGAAAACTGTCTGGTAATTAACGGGCTGATTTTAGATTCAACAATGAACGCACTCGTCAATCAGGGATTTGATGCTTATACCCACGAAAATCTGTCGTTGGCACTGGAATCTTTTCAACTGGCTATTGACCGGTTTCCCGACTATCCTTATGGCTTTTTATACGGAAATGTTATCAGAATTTTATTAGAAGAGAAAAAGGTTAAGGAGGCAAAAAATCAGGCTGTAAAATTACGAGATTCACAAATTATTGATAAATACTCAATCCTCAAACAGATTGAAAAGGAGAAGGATTTTTCGATTGAGTAAAATTATTTTCATCTATTCAGGCAAAAAAAAAGATTTCCAAAAAAACTCAATAAAACACGGGCTTATAAATATAACATGGCTAAAAAATAATTATTACCGTTAAAACGGAAAGCGACACCCAATCGTCATCATTACAAACAAAAGCCCCTCAACCTGACGTTTTTTATCCTTTTTCCTCCATTTTTTTAATGTACTGGCGAGTGCTGTTAATGCAACGTAAACGATTATTTATTAGACAGTAAAATTGTTTTATTAATTAAATCTAATAAAGTTTGTTTGTTCAGTGGTTTGTTTATGTAGGCGTTAAATCCGGTTTCGTTTATTTTGCTAATATCCTGACTAAGGGAATAGGCTGTTTGTGCTATTATTGGGACTTTGCTATTTATTTTTCTAATTTCAACATACGCTTCATGGCCGTTCATAACAGGCATTTTTATATCCATTAATATCAAATCAATATTTTTAGCTTTTTTAAATTTATCTAATGCCTCTTTGCCATTCCAGGCATGAATCAAATCGAAATTCTCTTCTGACAGAAACTCATGTATCAGCATGTAGTTAAGCTCATTGTCTTCGGCAACCAAAATGGTTTTTTTACCTAAATCTTTTTTTGGTTTTTCTTTTTTGGTTGAAGTTGGTATTGGTAAAAACTCGGCAGGAAAAGTGAAAAATACTGTTGTCCCTTTATTTGGTTTCGATTTTATCCAAATACTGCCACCCAGCAGTTCAATGTATGCTTTTGACAGAGCCAAACCGACTCCGTTACCACCGTAATTTCTTGTAGTATCAATTTCAACCTGTCTAAACGGTTCAAAAATTACTTTCAACATTTCATCACTAATTCCAATCCCCGTATCTTCAATTGTAAACAGAAACTGATTATTTTCAGTTATTTTTCCGGTAATGTTTATGTAACCATCATTTGTAAATTTAATAGCATTGTTTATCAGATGCCAGAAAAATCGCTTGATTTTATACTCATCAGTAAGAATGATTTGCTGTTTTTGGTTTAGTTGTATATCTACATTTATTTTCAGGTTTTTAAGTTGTGCAGAAACACTAAGTTCATTAATCACCGTCGAAATAATTTCCAAAATGTTTGCGGGTGTTTTACTATCTGTTATTTGATTACTATGTACCTCCGATATTTCAATGGTGTCGTCAACAATATTTAATAAATGATCGCAGCTCTCTTTTACAATATTCGAATAATTTAGCCGCTCCTCCTCAGTCAGGCCCGAATCAACCAGCAAAGAGGAAAATCCGAGAATTCCATTTAATGGGGTTCTGAATTCGTGAGAAATATTATTAAGGAAAGCTGTTTTAAGTTTTTCACTTTCTACGGCTTTCCCTTTTTCAATGAGTAACGCGCTGGTTCGTTGTTTAACTTTTTCTTCAAGAATATCTTTGTGTTTGGCGAGCAGCTCTCTTTGTGAATTAATTTCCCGGTTTTTTTGATATAATTTGACGTTTGCTTTTTTCTTGGTTTGATACAGATAAAAAAGCAGCGCTAAAGCAGTAAATGAAATTAGTAGTACTACAATAATAAGTATAATAAACATTTCGCGCCGTTTCATCTTTTCAGCATAAACGGCCTCCTTCTTCTGCTGCTTGATTAAGTTTAATTCTTTTTCATTGTTGTATTTATACTGTGATTCTATCTTAGAAATCTCTTTAACAATTTTTTCGTTAAAAAGCGTATCGGCATATGCTTTGTAAAGTTTGTAGTTTTCTAAAGCGGAATGGTAATTTTTTTGAGCGGCATAAATATCAGAAAGTTGCCGGTATATTTCGCTATTACTGATATTAGCACCAATATCTTTGATAATTTTTAAACTCTTTTGGGTAAAATCCATGGCCGTTTTGTAGTCCTTTTTAGCTAAATACACTTTTCCAATATCATAATATAGCACCGAAACCCCAATTTTGTTGCCTAATTCTTTCCTGATTTTAAGAGATTTATTAAGATACTCAAGTGCAAGGGGATAATTGGCCTCTATTTCAAAGATTTCCCCCATCTCTTTGTATCCGGTGGACATGCCAAACTTATAATTAATAGCTTTGCTTATTTCAAGAGCCTTTCTGAAATTCTTTAAAGCTTCTAAATAATTGCCACGACCTTTTTCTATGCTTCCAATATTAATGTAGCTGGTTACCACACCTCTTTTGTCGCCCAATTTTAATTTTGAATCCAACGATTTTTGAAAATAGTTGAGGGCAAGTGTGTCATGGCCCAAATCTCTTTGTATAATGCCAATATTACCATAACAATAGGCAATGGTTTTTTCAGCATTAATAGTTTTGGCAATTTTTAAGGATGCATAATAATTTTCCAGGGCTTTTGGGTAATTACCGTTTAACCGGTAAAGCAATCCAATATTATTTCTACAATGTGATATGCGTTTCTTGTTATTTAGGCGTTGGTAAATAGCTAATGCCTGTTCGTAATTGGAAAGACTTTGGGTAAAGTCGGATTTCACATACCAGTATAATCCAAAGTTAAACAAACTGTTTGCTTTGCCATTATCGTAATTTAACTTGTTGGCAAGATTGTAGCCTTTTTTAGCATATTTATACAGCTCATCCTCATCTACTCTAAAAAACTTAGAGGCTGTTTCGTTGAATAAATTAACCTGTATGGTATCGGCATTGTGATGTTTTGACAATAAAACTTTAAGACTGTCGATTGCCTCGGTTTGAGCATTGATACTGTTTGCAAATGAGGTTAATAAAATTGCTACAATCAGGTAAATTTGATTTTGGATCTTAAATTGTGGAGTTATCATGTACAACAAAATGTGGGTAATAAAAATTGTTTTTTGTTTAGGTTCTAAATGTACACAAATTTAGATATTACAGGCAATTTAAGAATGATTTTTTTTAGTACATGACAAAACAGATACTTAGCGAATAAATATTTGTGGCAAAGGTAACAACTTAGTTTCGGTATTAAACCAATAATCAAAATCCAAAACTCAAAACCTTCCGGCTGATTCTATAAAAAAGTACTTTTTAATTCCCCCGGTTTTTGAGTGTTGAATATTAAAATATTGAGATTTATCAGCCGGAGTCGGATCGAAATGACGTATGAGAAACATGAGGCCGGACTACCTGCTGCTTTTATTATTATGCAGCAAATCATTGACACTTAATCCGGGCACAATGTCTGCCATTCCATTTTCAAACGGATTGAATCCAGGCAATACCACCCCACTTTGTTTTGATACGGCATCCGGTACCGGATATGTTGAATTAGAGCCGGAATATGCATTGTAATAAGATTTTATATTTGTTTTGCCGGCTTCATAGGTATAATCGTTTGAATAAAACAATTCACCGTTTGCAAATACAACTTTTTGATTGATCATATTACCGTGATCATCATAATTAAATATTGTTTTGTTACCAAGTTCGTATTTCCCGCTTTTATATGCATAATGATCTATTCCGGTTAATAATTTATCATTGTAAAAATACTCCTTTTTTTCCGTAAGTTGAATGGGTAACCCGTAGTTGCTGTTATAAATCAATTCTTCACTCAACTTATCGTTGGTATATGAAAATACCCGCTTAACATACAAAACCATCTCTTCGTCCGGATGTACTCTGAAATACATAGTTGTTTTCGTTAGGTGGTTTTCGGTATCGTAAAAATAATAGAAGGAACTATTTTCCAGTGTTGTATCGCTTTTTTTATCATAGTTATGGTACTCCAAGAGGTTATTGTTATTATCATATTTAAATTCGGATATAAAAGAAATTTCTCCTGTTGCATTTGGTGAATCATAATACACTATAGAAATAAGTCTGTTGTCAATTACGTTATATTCCGCAGAATGAAAAAATACCCAATTGCTGTCGGTTTTAGAGTAATAGTTTTCTACAACGGAATTATCATAATAAACAAACTCTATTTTTACGCTATCAGACCAATTATAACCAAATGATCTGACTAATCTGTTATTGCTGTATTCATAATTGGCTTCGGTTTTGTCACCGTTCAGGATATTATTAACAAATTTAACCGGACGATAGTCGGTTACCTGTAATTTGTTGTTGTTTTTGTTGCATGAAAAAACGGCTGCAATAATTAAAAAGAGGAATGAAAATTTAAAATAAGGTTTCATAATAATTGAGAATAAAATGAGTCTTTAGTTTTGTTATGCAAATATAATAAAATTTTATAGCTTTTGTAAGGAACAGCCTCTGCCAGCGACTGTTTACGTATGAATAAAGTAATGTTGGCAGTATTGTTGGTTATGATTGTTGGTTTTGCTACAGGGCAGGGTTGTAGCGATGCAGGTGTCTGTTCGGCAGGCTCCATGGATTTTCTACAGACGGAGCAAACAACATCTTCAAAACTAAAAGTTTCCTTTGAGCAAACTTTTGGCCTTGGCGAGAAGTTTGTGTTAATAGGGCAGTCAACAGCTACCATCGGATACCAACTGTTTAGAAACACACAACTTCAACTTCGTGCCCCTTTTATTTTTACCATAGGAAACCTTGGCTCAACAACCGGAGTGGGCGATATGATTTTTTCGGTTACTCAGGCAGTTTTTTCAGGACAAAAGCAGGGAATGAGTTTGCTTTTGGGCACCAGATTAAAAAGCAATAATTCCGATTTTAAATATAACGGAAAACCCTTACCCATGGCCTATCAGTCAAGCCTTGGCACCTACGACATCTTATCAGGTATTTTTTACTATTGGAAAAAATGGGATTTTTATGTTGCTTATCAACATCCTTTTAATCGGAACAAAAACCAATATCTGCATCCCGCAGAAGAGACCGATAACAACAAACTCTATTACGAGTCAGCTCAACTAAAGCGAGGTGATGATCTTTATATCAGGTTTCAACGAAGCTTTGTTATTAAAGCAAAAAACAGCATTAAAGCCACACTTCTCGGCATTTATCGTATGCAGCAAGACCGGATTATTAAAAATGGTGAAGACATTTTTCTAACCGGTTCCAATGGAATAACAATCAATATCGGTGTTACCTACATTCAAAATTTCAAAACCGGCAAATCCCTTGAATACTCCCTTTCGTTTCCCATAATCGACCGGAAATACCGCGCTGATGGTTTAACGAGAAACCTCGTGTTGGGGGTTAGGTTTGAGTTGTAAATATTACGGTGCTCCGCACCTACAAATGTTTTCGGTACTCTGCACCTCAGGATAGAAGCGAATATTTTACCAACAAATACGATAAACCTGAGGTGCAGAGCACCGGTAATTTTTTCTCCACTCTCGTTGCTAAAGCGCCGCAATTAAAAAAAGCCACCTATTCCTTTTTCAACTCACCAACCCTGTGAAAATAGATGGCAAAGGAGCGGTATAAAAAGTGTGTCCATTTGCCAAAGGGGACAATCAGCAAGGCCCACTGAACCAGAATTATTAAATGAACCAAATACAGCCAAACATTGGTTTCGAGGATGTTTAGGTCGATAAACAGCCGTACGGTAAATGCCGTAAGCCCCATTAAAAAAAGCCAGATTACAAAAAACCAGTCGCTGGGATGTGAATTTTTACTGATGGCTGCATCCTGCTGAATCCGGCGGCGGACAAAGTCGAAGGTGACCACAAAAATGATAATACTCTCAACGTAGCCCAATACAATCACAAACAGATTGGAAGTTTCAAACCAGTTGAGAAACACCGTTGTAAACAGCAACAACAGGTAACCCAAAACAAGAATAAAGTGCTCAAACCAGCGAAACTGATTGTCATCGCAACCCAAAGCCCGTTTTTGTGTAAACATATGAACCACCAAATCCAGCAGCGACTTCACATAAGCGACAAGGGGTGCTTTGATACCCTGTTTGTAAATGGTAAGCCACCACATGTGTATAATGTTGGGCAGTAAGATTAGTGCAAACACCAGCGTGATTGCAGCCATTTCAAACAGGTGGCCATAGTGCATAATGGCTTGTACGTTAAATTTTTGAGTTATTCCAAACCAGATAACAGCCACTGCCAACAGCAGAAAAGCAAAAACAGATACCGGCAACGATTTGTACAAAAGCCCCGATAAGCCGGTCCAGTCGTATTTGGCAGTGAGCCACCGGCGTAACGACATCATCAGTTCACCGGGGTCGGCTTCGCGCGGGCAGGTGGTGCTGCATTCACCGCAATAGTAACAGAGCCATGGATCAAGCGAAACTTCAATTTCATCTTTCAAACCCAACACACTGTATCGAATCATTTTTCGGGGGAAAGAGTTCTCTTCATCCGACAGGGTGCACACTGCCGCGCAGTTTCCACAGTTGTAACAGGCGTTCAAATCGAAAGCACCAAATTTTTTAAGCTCGTCGCTAAACCCGGGGTTAATTGTTGCCATGACTCTTTATTTTATAATAAAAATACTCATCCATATCATCTATTTCACCGGTTTCAACAAAACCGTACTTGAGCAGGCTCATCAGCTGAAACACCACTTCATCCTTTGGCATAGCAAGCGCTTCGGCCAATTGGGGTATTGTTTTATCGCCCTCTTTTAAAGCGTTAAGGATGATCTTTTTTGTTTTTGTAAACTGTTTCAGCTGCTCGGTTACCGCTTTTGGCACCGGACGTGTTTCCTTTAAGTATTTGGCTGTTTTTCCTTTTTCTATTTTCATTATTCTCAATTTTAATATTTAAAAAAGGCCGGTTATGATTTCATTATTTAATTAATACATCAATCATATTCTCAACATCCTTGTCCGAAAGGCCGATAAGGTCAATGGAATTGGACGGACATACCGGCAGGCACATGCCGCAACCTTTGCACACCGAGGGAATAACGCTGGCAATCATTTTTCCCTCTTTCTCAACTTTTTCAAAAGCATTGTAAGGACAGGCTTCATCGCATTTGCCACACCACTCGCAGGTTTCTTCATTTACTTCGGCAACCGTTGGCTCCAGTGCAAGCTCTCCGGAATCAATCAGTGAAAACGACTTGGTGGCTGCCGATAAAGCCGAGTTCATCGACTCCACAATGTTTTTGGGACCCTGGCCGGCACCGGCGATGGTTACGCCGTCAATTACCGTTTCCACGGGCCGCAGCTTCATGTGTATCTCGTTAAAAAACCTATCTCTCCCTTTGGGCACCTTTAGCAGGTTGCCAATGGAGTTGTCTTTTCGGGGAACCATTCCCGTTACAAGCACCACCAAATCAGCGGCAACTTCCAGCTCTTTATTGGCTGTTAACAAATCCTTTATCTTTACAAAAGTTTGTCCGTTGCGTTGCTCAATAACAGGCGGGTCATACTCAAACGATTGCAAGTAAATATCGCCAAGGCGTGAAGATTCATCGTAACGAACCTCAGCTTTTCCGTAAGTTCGTATGCCACGGTTAAAATGAAAATTGTGAATTCCTTTGTATTTCTTTTTTGCAGTGATGGCCGTATGAATGGTTGACGTACAGCAATAGCGCGAGCAATATTTGTTTTCGCCGTTTAGCTGTCGGCTTCCCACGCAGTAGATGTAGGCGATGTTTTTTATCTCCTTGCCCTGATACATCAACTTTTTATCGTTGTAATGGATGATGCGTTTAAACTGGGGAAGCGTAACCACATTGCTTATTTCTCCGTATCCAAATTCACCTTTGGGAGGTTCATAAGGGTCAAATCCGGTGGCAAGCAAAATGGAACCGATTTTCAGGTTCAGATATTCTGTTTTCTGACTGAAATCAACGGCACTGCATACCGTTTCGCATTTACCGCAACGGGTACAGCTTTTCATATCGATGGCCGGTAGTTGCGGGTATTCACTGGGGTAGTTGTGATAGATGGCCTTGCGCGTGGTAATGTTAAAATTAAATTCGTCAGGAACTTCAACCGGGCAAATGTCGATGGCTTTTTGTAATTCGTTGCCGGAACACTGAAGTTTAAAATGACGCGGCTCTACCTTTACTTTTATCTGGAAGTTGCCCACACTTCCTTTGTTTTCAACAATCTCCGCTCCGGTAAACAGCGTTACATGCTTGTGTTTCATCACTTCATCATAAAGACGGGTAATTAACTCTTTTCCTGTTTCATCGGTAACACACAGGTCATCCCACTGGGCTACCCGGCCACCGACAAAAAATTCGCGTTCAATCAAATAGACTTCCGCTCCTGCTTCAGCCAGCTCAATGGCTGCTCGCATTCCGGCTATGCCTGCGCCAACAACGGCCACGGCTTTGGTTGATTTTACCTTAACCGGTTCCAACGATTCGGCATTGCGAACCTTTGCTATGGCTGCCTTCACAATTTGAATGGCCTTTTCGGTGGCTCCCGTTTTGTTGTCGGAGTGTGCCCACGAAACCTGCTCGCGAATATTGGCATGAACGTAATTGTATTTGTTCAACCCGGCGCGTTCAGTTACCCCTCTGAAAGTAAGCAGATGTAGTTTGGGAGAACAGGAGGCGACCACCACACCGTCGAGCTGCTTCTCTTTAATATCGGAAACCATATCCTTTTGGTTGGAGTCG
>JALVAQ010000211.1 GCA_027011095.1 Bacteroidales bacterium | reverse complement strand
TTTAAGATTATTAGCAACTTTGACAAAGTCCCAGACAACAAAATCCGACAATACTCTATCGGTTCTATAATGGTGTCAGCACATCAAAATAGGAATTAGGCAAACTTGGTCATCATAATACTTCTTGAAAAAATCTTCTTTCTTTTGAAACTAATAATGTTTACTTTTGAGAAAATAATTTTTTAATAAAACACCATTATGAAATCAATCAAAGGAACACAAACCGAGCAAAACCTGCTTAAGGCTTTTGCCGGTGAATCACAGGCACGTATGCGTTACGATTATTTTTCAAAACAGGCCAAAAAAGAAGGCCTTGAACAGATTTCAGCCATTTTTAACGAAACGGCGCTGAACGAAAAAGAGCATGCTAAACGATTTTTTAAATTCCTTGAGGGGGGCATGGTTGAAATAACTGCTGCTTATCCGGCAGGCATTATTGGCACCACCCTCGAAAATTTAAAAGCTGCCGCCGATGGCGAAAATGAAGAGTGGTCAGAATTATACCCTGAGTTTGCCGATGTGGCCGAAAAAGAAGGGTTTAAAGATGTTGCCATTGCATTCAGGATGATTGCCCGCGTGGAAAAAGCACACGAAGAGCGCTACAGAAAATTATACGACAATCTGGATAACGGAAAGGTTTTTGAACGTGAGGGAGTTATCGTTTGGAAATGCCGTAACTGCGGTTATTTGCACGAAGGCAAAAAAGCACCTAAAAAATGCCCGGCCTGTTTACACCCACAATCCTATTTTGAAATTCAGGAAACTAATTTTTAGTTTTATTTAATTTGGTAAATACGGTTATCCATTTTCGTAATTGGATATAAAACATCTGGCAAAATCAAATACTTTTTTACCATAATATACGCAGTTTCAATTACTCCCTGTTTTTGGCACGCGTATTGGTAATATAGTGCATCATCAGGAGGGAACCTGCTGGTAAATGTAAATTTGGTTTTGGTGAATCAGGTCGGTGTAACAAACTCCGGCCTTTTTCTTTTTCTACACCCATTGTAAATGTTTTTGCTAATTATAGAAAAATAAAGTTGTTTAAACCCAAAAAACAATAACTCAAAACGGAAAAGCTTTTAGTTTATATTCCTTCTGAATTATCTTTTTCGCTTGTTTACAACACATCTATTGTTTATTTTTACACAGCTATTTTATTAATATAAATCCTATCAATATGAAGTCACACGTTTCACTTGAAGTTCAATGTCCGTTTTGTATGAAATCATTTATGTGTGAGGAACACAAGTTGTACCATTATCCAAGCATCAAATTAAATGTAATGACTCCAAAGCAGAGGGGAACCATTCATCTGTGTTCGGTTTACGAATGTTTCGACCACTTTTCAGATATTGACATTCCCGACAAAACCATCGTTGAATTTACCTGCCCTCATTGCAACAAAGAGTTATTAGTAAAAGAGGAGTGCAAAATTTGTGGCGCCCCCATGGTTTCGCTTACTTTAAAAACGGGAGGCAGGGTAAACATTTGTTCACGTAAGGGCTGCTCAAACCACTACGTAGCTTTTGAAGACCTTAACAGTGAACTGCTTAGCTTTTACGAAAAATTTAAATATGGACATCACAAATAATAACCGCTAATGTTTCCCCCCACCTATTGCTTTACAACAGGTTAGCATCAAAAGCACTATATTTCTCTCTTATTTTAAATGCACCGGCATTAACAATTGCGCCATCGTTAAACAGCAAATCAGCAGGTTCAAAAACCTCTTCTATCATCCATCGTGAACGATTAATCACCTCATCCGACACCTCTTTTGTTCGCTGAAAAACAGTTGCCGGTTTTTTGTCAAGTTTTTGACTTATCAGCATCCAAACAGATTGCATAATTTCAGCAGGTTCATACCCACTAATAACAACTCCTTTATTATAGGTGAGTGAAATTGATGAATAGGCACCCGGGCCTGTGTTTAATCCCACTTTCAAGGGAATCATAAAGCCGTCAATGTTGTTGTTCGAGGCAAATGTATTAATAATACCCGGCGTTTGAAAATGTTGCTGAAACACAAAAAAGTTTCTAAACCCTACGGTTTTTGCTTTGGCCAGCCCTGCCGCTGTTACCAAGGCTTCATCTTCGTAACCTGTTATGGCAAACAACACTTTGTTTCGTCGCTTTTTTGAAGCCACAACCATGGCACCAAGAATATCATCAACAATTCTAATGTCGGCGCCTGATTCCATCTGTCCCTTAAGGTTTGATTGCGAACCCGGTAAGGATAAATACTGTTCTTTTATGGTAAGAATAGCCTTTTCCGATTTGGAAAAATCTATCATCCGATCCACAAAACCTTTATCCACACGCAATAAACCAAAATCCGTTTCGCTCTTTAACGAAATCCAATCGGGCAACCAATCCTTCAACCCAAATTTATTTACAATATCCCATAAGTCGGCACCCGACATCAAAATGGTAAACGGCTCTGCCTCAACATCGTTTATCAACGAAGCAAAATGTTTAACCACATCGCGGTCAATGTAATTTTCCGGTAAACTCATTATATAACAATTTACATCCCTTACTCTATTGGGCACAAAATTAACCCTTTTATACTTGTCAAAAAACATCTGCAACTTAATATTGAAGTTGTTTAAAGCCTCAAATACTAATATTTATCCCTCTGTACAAAACCCAAATCAATTTATAT
>JALVAQ010000210.1 GCA_027011095.1 Bacteroidales bacterium | reverse complement strand
GGGAGAAATGGAGAAGTGGAGAGGGGGGAGAAGGAGAGAAATATTTATTTTTTAATAAAAAATGCTGGCTCAAAAATATAAGAATGAATAAATTTAGCAACATTCTCCGAAACCTGAAAAACAACCCGATGTTGATTACGATTAACATTCCCGGGTTAACGGCCGGTTTAATGGTATTCCTGCTGCTGATTCTTTTTGTGAAACACGAATTGAGTTACGATAACTGTTTCCCAAACGGTAACCGGGTTGTGAGGCTTTACAATACACTTATCGAGGAAAATTCAACAGGGGTATGGCCCATCTGCCTGCGAGAAGCTTATACCGAAATACCGCAACAAATACCGGGAATAGAAGCAGCTGTTCAAATCTACCGCGGCTGGGGAGCCGACCTTAAAAGCGGAGAAAAAATTTTTCGAAATCTTAATTATCACTATGCTGACAAGGAGTTCTTCAAAGTTTTCGGGTTGGGGCTTATCACCGGTAATTCTGACGAGGCATTAAAAGGGAAAAACAAGATGGTGCTTACGCGCTCGCTGGCAAATAAAATGTTCGGCTCGTCCCATTGCGTAGGAAAAGTGGTCAATAGCGACGGGGTTGAGTATACCATTACCGGTGTGATGGATAATTTGCCCACAACGACTCATTTTAATTTTGATTTTCTTGAATCAATGGAAACGGTTGATCCCGGGAGTTTCGGCGGAATGGAATTTTTTACGTACTATTTATTGAACAAAAATGTTGATACAGAACAAACGAAAAAGGATATAGCTACATTAAACTCCAAAATTGTTTACAACCGGTTTAAAGATTTTGAATTAAAATTTGAAGTAAAATCGGGTGTTGAAAAACTAAAAGATATTCACCTTTACACACCGGTTGATTTTGATTTAACCTCTAAAGGTGATTTGTCGCTAATCTATGTTATTGCTTTGATAGCGGCATTGGTGCTGCTTATTGCTACGGTTAATCATGTTAACCTGTTGGTATTACATGGCGAAAAACGGTTTTTTGAAATTGGAATGCGAAAATCGCTTGGGGCTGGCAGAACTGATATCATGGGGATGTTTTATTTTGAAACGGCTGCCATCACGTTCATCTCTTTTGTTCTCGCTTTTTTGCTCCTACCTTTAATTCTACCAGGTTTTGCATCTTTATTGGGTTCAAACATTACGGTTGCCGAACTGTTAAATCCCGGGTTTATTCTGTTATCCGTTCTGTTTTTGGCAGCACTGATTTTCGTATCGGGAGCTTACCCCGCACTTTATCTGTCAAAGTTAGATGCCCTTAGCGCCATAAAAAAAGATGTGGAAAGTTTAAGCCGCAAAAAAAGGCTTTCGGTAGCATCGGTAGTCATTCAGTTTTTTATCAGCATCTTTCTGATTTTTACCTTAATCGTTATCTATTCACAGGTTAATTATCTGAAAAGTGTTCCGCTTGGTTTTTCCGCTGAAAATGTAGTTGGAATCAATGGTTTTGGAAATAAAATAAGCGGCAGGGCAAAAGCCATTACCGATGAACTGAAAAAACTACCTTTTATCACCGGTGTCGGTACTTCGGACCACTCAATGGGAGGGGGATGCAGCGGCCAACTTATTACCAAATATGGTTCTTCTTCAAACAATTGGAAAAGCATTAACGAATACCGTGTAAGGCCCGGATTTTGTAAAACATTACAGCTTCAACTGGTAGCAGGCCGCTTTTTCAAAGATATTCCCGATGATAAAAACGCAATTATTTTAAATCAGGCTGCCGTTAGAATGTTGGGATTAAAAAATCCTGTCAACACAAAACTAATTATGTTTGACGACCCCATGACCGTAATAGGCGTGGTGAAGAATTTTTATTTTATGGGTAACGCCGGTAACAAAATCCCCCCTTTGGTGTTAACCGATTATTCACAGCGGGTATCCAATTTTTATTTACGAACCGCCCGCCCGTTGTCTAAAAAACAGTGGCAAACGGTTTCGGATATTTTTGCTTCGTTTGACCCTGATTTTCTGTTTTATCACTTTAACCTTAAGGATGTTTACAATGGAAAATATGCCACCGAAGACCGTCTGATTAAAATAATCTTTTACGGCATGATGCTGGCGCTGTTTTTAAGCTTCATTGGTATGTTTGCCCTTTCGGTATTTAATGTGGAGCGAAAAACAAAGGAGATTGGTATTCGTAAAGTGCTTGGCGGCAGTCCGGTAGAAATAGTCAGGATGTTGTTGTATAAAATGCTTCGTTGGGTGCTGTGGACAATGATTCCGGCATTTGCTGTTGCGTATCTCGTTTTAAATCGTTGGCTCGAAGGCTATACCAAACATATTGAAATAGGCATTGCTTACTTTATTGTTACCGGATTTGTAACCCTGTTGATTGCCGCCCTCGCTGTATCTTTTAAAAGCATTTATGCCGCCACCCGCAATCCCGTTTACAGTTTAAAATATGAATAGGTTATGAAACAAATAATAAACAGTATTACAAAATATCCGCTATCAACTTTTTTGAATCTGCTCACGCTTACCATTGCATTTTCAGGAATTGTAACCATTGTACTTTACGTATCATACCAATACAGTTTTGATAAGTTTAATAGCAATTATTCAACGGTTTATCAATTACAAATCGATGGCAAAGAGTCAACCATGCCGGCAGTGATGAGTCCGATAATTAAAAAAAACGTATCCGACATAGTTAGCA
>JALVAQ010000209.1 GCA_027011095.1 Bacteroidales bacterium | reverse complement strand
ATCTACTTTGACAAACAAGCCGATTTATTAAATCAAATAGTCAGTAATTTCAATTCGTTTTGGGGAACAAACAAGGCAACACCAATTGCATTTGCAACAGTGGTATTAATAGCAGTTTATTTTCTTTTTTATTATAAAAAGAAATATGAGAGAATAATTGAAGAAGTAGAAAACAGCGATAAAACGAAAAACAAAGTGAATAATGTTCTCGCAATATTGTATCAGATTGTGACAATCGTTGTATTTTTTATGTTGTTTTTCAATTGATGTAGCCTCCCCGCCCGTTCCCGCGCGAATCCCTTCGCGTGGGAGCAACCTCCAATTACTCTAAGCTGACATTATAACAATTTCCCTACCTTAGCGCCGGCAACCGGTTATTTGCCTGAAGATTCCAAAATTAATATACCTCTACTCAATCAGTGCGTATAAAAATTAATAGCTTTGTGATTTAAATGCTATAAACATGAAACAGCACTTTACTTTGTTGGCTATGGTATTGTTTACCCTCGGCCTTCAGGCACAAAATTATCAACCCATCATTACCAAAAAGGAACCCGTAACAGATACTTTTTACACCAAATACATTATTAACGACGACTATCGCTGGCTGGAAAACACCAGCAGTGACGAGGTGAAAGCGTGGATAAAAAAGGAAAACAAGCAGTCGAAAAATTACCTGTCGAAAATAAAAGATGAAGATATTTACGAAAAAGCCGTTCGATACAACAAAGTAAAAATACCCACCTTTTCGTCCTCCGAAAAAAAATATAAGTTCCGGCTTGTATATGATTACGAAACAACTACGCCCGTTTTACAATTTAAAGGCCCCGGTTACGAAACCTATAAAACACTGGTGGACCCCAACGAATTATCGCAAACCGATTTGATAACCATCGAAGGTTATGAAGTATCCGAACACGAACAATATTTAGCCTATCAATACAGCAGAAACGGAAGCGATAAACATGAAATGAAAATTGTTACGCTTCCATACGGAACCGAACTCCCCGACCATTTAACCAACGTAATGTTTTCGAATGTTGTTTGGTATCACGATGGGTTTTTTTACTCCACATTTGAAAATAAAAACAATTTCGGCGTTACCACACACCAAAAGGTTTTTTATCATAAATTAAGAACCGGACAGTTTCAGGACACCCTTGTTTTTGAACGCAAAGGTTACCCCGAAAACTGGTTTTCGTATGAAAAAACCAGAGACAACAAGTTTTTTGTTTTAAAGGAGACGTTTTTAAATAAAGAAAAGTATAACATCTTCTACTTCAATTTAAAGAAAGACCACTTCAGGGTGAAACCACTATTGATTAACCTGAAAACCGATATTAATATTCTTGCATTTACAAAAGAAAAATTTGTCGGTTATACAGCGCCCGTTTCCGGAACGGGAATCATTGTAGAGGTTGACCCTTTGCATCCCATGCATTGGAAAGCGCTTACCCCTTCGTTTTCGGAAGCAACATTATATCATGTAAAGTTTTTAGACGATAAAATAGCTGCCATATATCAAACTTCCAAACAGCCTATTCTGGCCATTTTAAATTACTCGGGCGTAGTATTGTCAACCCTGAAAATGCCCCTCGCTACCAGTGCCGAAATTGATGGCTACGATAAGAAAAACAATGAGCTGTATTTTCATTACAGCTCTTTTATTGTTCCTCCCATTGTAAATCATATTAACCTTTCAACTTTTAAAGTTAAATTGTACGGAAAGACAGAGTATAATTTTGATTTCAAAAGTTTAATTTTCAAGCAGGTAGAATACCCTTCGAACGACAGCACAATGATACCCATGACCCTGGTTTACAAAAGAGGGATTGAAAAAAACGGTGAAAACCCGGCATTATTAAAGGCTTATGGAGGTTTTGGAGTAATCTCGACACCTAAGTTTAATCCTTTTATTGTAGATTTTGTTGAGCGGGGAGGCGTGTTTGCATTTGCCTACATAAGAGGTGGCGGCGAAAAGGGAAAAAAATGGGCAGAAGCCGGCAGTGGCGCCAATAAACAACAATCGTTCGATGATTTTATTGCCGGCGCTCAGTATCTGATTAATCAAAAATTTACCGGCCCCGACAAGCTCGCTATTTACGGGGCTTCCAACGGAGGGTTGGTGGTAGCCGCTGCTGCCATTCAGCGCCCCGACCTGTTTAAAGTTGTTATTCCACAAGCTGCTCCTCTTGACATGATACGTTTTGAGAAATTTACCATTGGCAACATGCATATACATGAATACGGTACCGTTACCGATAGTTTGAGTTTTACACAACTGTTGCATTATTCGCCCTATCATAATATAAAGGAAGATGTAAACTACCCCGCCATGCTTATTATTACCTCTGATAACGATGACCGCGTACCTCCGTTCCACTCCTATAAGTTTGCCGCCAAACTACAAAGCAGAACCGCACAGGAAAACCCTGTATTGTTGAAGGTTTTTAAACAGGCAGGCCATTACGGAGCCAGCACATATAAAGATTCCAGAAGGTCATATATCGACCTTTACAGTTTTATATTAAATACACTACGTTAAAAATTAATACCCTGCTTAATTAAGTTTATCAGATTTGATTTTAGAGTAGTTTGATTTTTTTCTCTTTACTCGCTCACACCAAGCGTTTTACCGGAATAAATAATCATTTTTGCGTTTTGATTCAAAAACAGACTTTTCAACTGCCGGTTGTCATAAA
>JALVAQ010000208.1 GCA_027011095.1 Bacteroidales bacterium | reverse complement strand
AAATATTTATTATTTAAAATCTTTAGAAATTAATGAAAATCAACACTATATCAAATTAACTATCTACAGGTTTAACAAGTTGTATAAAGAGTATGAGATTAAGATAAGCGATTTTAATACAAATATTATTCCGGGTGTACTTAGTTTAACTCCGTACTATAAAATTAGGTTTTTTAATCGCGGAGTATTAATTTATCAGCAGAAAGAATGCAGTAGTTGGCCAATTGACCAATTAATCGCTGTTTATAAAGAAATAAAGAGAATAAAAGGTCAGCCAGCCTTTATTAAAGGAATAAATGGTAATTAATATTCTGCTTTTTGTCTGAGCCTAAACTGCTCCCAGAGTTCCCGCGCGATTGTATCGTGTGGGGTAGGTATAAAACAAATAAACCTGAAATCTGAAAATTAATAATTTTGAAAAATAAGCAATAAGCAATGTTCAATAAACATTGAGCAAGTAAAGAACAGCAAAATAATGTCACTGTAAAAACAACCCGCTAAAAAAGAAATTCCAATACTGAAGCTCCAAATTCCAAACCAGCCTGGCAGGCAGGTAATAACCAACAATCAAAATCCAAAACTCAAACCTTTCGGGCGATGCATTAAAAAAAGCACATTTAATTCACTTTGGTTTTTTGGGTATTGAATATTAAAATATTGAGATTTGTCCGCCCGGACGGTATGGACGGGTTTGGAATTTGTATTTTGAAAATTGGAATTTTTAAAAAAACCTCCGTTCCCGCGCGATTGTATCCGTGGGGTAGAATATCAACAACATAACACTCACCTACAACGGCAACCAACTTATGTCGACTGATGACCTAAATGGCCCCATCAACAAAAACTACGGCTTTTTTGATGAACTGGAAACAAAATTGAACATTGAACATTGAGCGTTGAATATTGAATATTAACAATATAGAAATAAGCAATATTCGATAAACAATGTCAGGTAAAGAGCACTCAAAACAACGCTACTATAAAAACAACCTGCTAAAAAAGAAAGTAAGAGGTTATTTGTACTAAAATTTAAATACCGGTTTTATCCCTTTTTCATAGAACATTCCTTTTAAATTTGCTTAAATTTCCATATCATTGCATACGCTCAAAAAACGGGCGAAGATGTTTAATCAAAATCCTTGTAAATTGATAACACTAAAGACTAAAATCGACGTACAGTCGGATGAGTTTAAGAACAACAAAAAAGAGTTTCTTAAACTGATGGAAGAGTACAAAGAGATTCTCAGAAACAGCACCAAAGGCGGCTCGGAACGCTCGGTGAAGAAACATAAAGAACGCGGAAAACTGTTGGCTCGCGAGCGCATCAACCTGCTTATCGACCCCAACACACCGTTTATGGAACTGTCGCCCATGGCGGCATATAACCAGTACAACAATGAGTTTCCATCGGCAGGAATTGTAACCGGTGTTGGCGTTATTCACGGCCGCGAAACGGTAATTATTGCCAACGATGCCACGGTAAAGGGCGGCACCTACATGCAGTTTACCATTAAAAAACATCTGCGTGCCCAGGAGATTGCCATGGAAAACCATCTGCCCTGCGTTTACATGGTTGATTCGGGTGGTGCCTTTTTGCCCGAGCAGGATTTGGTGTTTCCCGACAAAAACCATTTTGGCCGGTTTTTTTACAATCAGGCTAAGATGTCGGCTGAAGGCATTCCGCAAATTTCCATAGTAATGGGATCGTGTACTGCCGGCGGCGCCTATGTTCCGGCCATGAGCGACGAAACCATCATTGTTAAAGAACAGGGTACCATTTTCCTAGGAGGCCCTCCGTTGGTAAAGGCCGCCACCGGCGAAGAGGTTACCGCCGAAGAGCTGGGTGGTGCCGAGGTACACACCTCCATTTCGGGTGTTGCCGACCATTTTGCCGAAAACGACACCCACGCCATTCAAATTTGCCGCAATATTTTTGAAACACTGGAACATCGCGAAAAACAAGGACTGGACATCATTTCTCCCGAAGACCCCATTTACGACCCAAAAGAGTTGTATGGCATAGCTCCGGTTGATTTGCGTAAAATGGTGGACCCGCGTGAAATTATTATGCGCATGGTTGACGGCAGCCGCTTTCAGGAGTTTAAAGCCAAATATGCCCCCACGGTGGTAACCGGATTTGCCTATATCATGGGATTTCCGGTGGGCATTATCGCCAACCACGGCATCCTATTTTCCGAGTCGGCACTTAAAGTTACCCACTTTATCGAACTCTGCACCAGCCGTAAAATTCCACTGCTGTTTTTACAAAATATTTCCGGTTTTATTGTGGGTAAAGAGTACGAGCGAAAAGGCATTGCCAAAGACGGCGCAAAAATGGTTCACGCTGTTTCCAACACCAATGTCCCCAAGTTTACCGTTATGTTCGGCGGCTCCTTTGGTGCCGGAAACTATGGAATGGCAGGCCGCGCTTACGACCCCAGGCTGTTGTTTATGTGGCCCAACGCCAAAATTTCTGTCATGGGTGGCGAGCAGGCAGCCACGGTTTTGGTAACGGTAAAACAGGACCAGTACCGCGCAAAGGGAATGGAAATGCCTCCCGAAGAAATTGAAGCACTGCGCAAACCCATCCTTGCTAAATATGAAAAAGAAGGCTCGGCCTATTACAGCACCTCACGCCTGTGGGACGATGGTGTTATCGACCCTGTTGATACCCGTAAAATGCTGGCCATGGGTATTGCCATGTCGCTC
>JALVAQ010000207.1 GCA_027011095.1 Bacteroidales bacterium | reverse complement strand
GCTTCCGGTTACCGACTGATAGGTAGAAACCACCACTCTTTTAATACCATACTTTTTTTGCAATGGAGCCAACGCCATCACCAACTGAATGGTAGAGCAGTTTGGGTTGGCAATAATTTTATGTTTTTTGGTAAGTACACAAGCGTTTATTTCGGGTACTATCAAGGGGATTTCAGGTTCCATGCGCCAGGCGGAAGAGTTGTCGATTACCGTTGTTCCTGCCGAAGCAAACTCCGGCGCCCATTGTTTCGAAACATCACTGCCTGCCGAAAAAATAGCGATGTCGGGCTTTGCATCCACGGCATCCCGTATGGATATAACCTTATATTCGTTGCCGTGAAAAAAAACCGGTTTGCCCACCGATTTATCAGAAGCAACCGGAAAAAGCTTTGTAACCTCAAGGCCTGATTCTTCCAATACCCGTATCATTTCCCTGCCTACCAAACCGGTGGCACCCACAATGGCTACGCTGACGCTTTTCAATTCTATTATTTTTTTTACCTTTAACAAACTTTTTGTCGCGCAAAATTACCAAAATAATGAAACAACTAATATTATTACTCATTTGGTTCCCTTTTGTGGTTTCGGCTCAGGTTAACGACGATTTTTCCGATGGCGATTTCACCCAAAATCCTGTATGGTCGGGAACATCGGAAAAGTTTATTGTAAACGATAATTTGCAGCTTCAGCTTAACGACACCTTGGCGGGAACCTCGTGGCTGTCAACTGCCAATGCCAAAGCCTCTGACTGCGAATGGCGTTTTTGGGTAAAGCAGTCCTTTTCGCCCTCCTCCAACAACAACGGAAGAGTTTATTTGATAAGCAACAACCAAAACCTGACGGAGCCGCTGCAGGGCTATTTTATTCAGCTCGGCGAATCGGGCAGCAGCGATGCCGTTGAACTTTTTAAACAGGATGGCGAAACCGTTATCTCCGTATGTCGCGGCAGCGAAGGATTAATCGCTTCTTCTTTCAGCCTTAACTTTAAAATAACCCGCGATGAAACCGGCAACTGGGAAATTTTTATCGACAAAGAGGACAACGGCATCTATTTTTTGGAAGCCTCCGGAAACGACAACACCTTTCAAACAACCGCTTATTATGGATTTTACGCCAAATATACCAAAAGCAATGCCAACAACTTTTATTGGGATGATGTGTATGTGGGCGACATTGTTGTTGATACCGTGCCGCCTGAAGTTAAATCGGTTACGGCCACTTCCGACTCAACTTTAACGGTGCTGTTTGACGAAGCGGTGGAAGAAAGCAGTGCTACTACACTGACAAATTATTCAGTTGATCATATTATTCAAAATCCTGTTTCAGTGGTGGTAACCGGCACGGTAGTAAATTTGACGTTTAACCAAAAATTCCAAAACGGAATTTCTTATAACCTCAATATTTCCAACATTAATGATTTGTCGGGCAACACGATGGCGCCTTTTGAAACAACATTTTCGTGGTATCAGGCAGCACCGTTCGATGTGGTTATCAACGAAATTTATCCCGACCCGTCACCCTCCATCGGTTTGCCGGGATATGAATATCTGGAGCTTTTTAACCGAACCGGCAACACTATTTCGTTAGACGGATGGAAACTGTTGGTTGGCAGCTCGGAAAAAGATTTTCAAAATGTGAGTATTAAACCCAACGGTTATTTAATATTAGCCAAAGAACAGGCAGCGCACGATTTTGCCAATTTCGGCGACTTTTACGGGTTCGGCAGTTTTTCTCTTACCAACTCCGGACAAAAACTCACCCTTAAAAACAAAGCCGGAACCATTATCTCGCAGGTTGAGTACAACAAAGGCTGGTATCACAACCCCGATAAAGAGGATGGAGGCTGGTCGATGGAACAGATAAACCCCGATAATTTTTGCTCGGGCATCGACAACTGGACCGCTTCGGAAAGCAGTTATGGC
The DNA here is from genome assembly GCA_027011095.1 of Bacteroidales bacterium. Taxonomy (GTDB): domain Bacteria; phylum Bacteroidota; class Bacteroidia; order Bacteroidales; family F082; genus B16-G9. Next base: position 791 of record JALVAQ010000207.1, on the reverse strand, counting down.
GGCACACCGGGAGAAAAAAATTCGGTTTTCAACAGCACCGTTTTGTTGCCTTCCATCAGTAGGTTTGAATTAATGGGAACCGATATTCTGCGCATCTGGTTCAACCAGGCCATGGATGCTTCCTCCGTTGAAAATACCACATTGTATTCCGTTGATAATGACGTGGGCACTCCCTCGGCGGTTTATACCGATGTAACGGAGCCGCAAAAGCTTGAACTCTATTTTAGTACCCCATTTACTACCGGCGCGCTGTATCATCTTATCATCGATAAAGCCGTTACCAATTGCGCAGGGCAGCATCCCGCAGAAGACCTGTTGCTTTCGTTTGGTATTCCTGAAAACATTGAGCCGCTTGATGTTGTTATCAACGAGCTATTGTTTAACCCTTTGGGGGACGGAGTTGATTATGTAGAATTGTACAACCGCTCGACGAAAGTGATTGATATAAGCCGCTGTAAAATAGGGTCGGTAAGGGTTTCGCCACCCAATCCACCGGACACCACTTTTTATCCGGTTTCGGAAAGTCAGCTGCTGCTTATACCTTCGGGATATCTGGTGCTAACCAAGTCGCCCGATAAAGTAAAAGCGCAATATGCCACCAATAACCCCGATGCCTTTCAGGAGGTTAACCCTTTTCCATCCTATAACAACGAGGGCGGAACGGTGCTGTTGGCAACTGTTAACGATACCCTTGTTGATGCCTTTACCTACAGCGAAAGCATGCAGTATCCGTTACTTAATTATGTTGACGGTGTGGCACTGGAGCGTATCAATCCCGATGCGCCAACCAA
>JALVAQ010000206.1 GCA_027011095.1 Bacteroidales bacterium | reverse complement strand
ATACCGATCTTACTGCAAAAGACTTAAAAGAGCTGGTAAAACAATTTAAAGCTGCCGTTAAAAAACAAACCGGCCACGATTTTCCCGACAGCCCATGGGAGCAGTTATGGGGAGCCATTATGGCCGTTTTCGACAGCTGGATGAACGAGCGCGCCATTCTTTATCGCAAGCTTAACAAAATCCCTGACGAATGGGGAACAGCTGTTAACGTTCAGGCCATGGTATTTGGTAATATGGGAGACAGCTCGGCCACAGGCGTTGCCTTTACCCGTGATGCCGCCACCGGCGAAAATATTTTTAACGGTGAATATCTGATTAATGCTCAAGGTGAAGATGTGGTTGCCGGTATTCGCACACCACAACAGATTACCCTCGAAGGTTCAAGGAGATGGGCTGCTTTACAGGGAATATCCGAAGAGGACAGAGCCGCCAACTATCCTTCTCTGGAAGAAACCATGCCTGAGCTTTATAAAGAGCTGGACGATGTTCAGGATAAACTTGAAAAACATTACCGCGACATGCAGGATTTGGAATTTACCATTCAGGAAGGTAAATTGTGGCTACTGCAAACCCGTAACGGTAAACGTACCGGCCAGGCCATGGTAAAAATGGCGTTGGATATGCTGCGCGAAAAACTCATCAACAAAGATGAAGCGCTGATGCGCGTTGAACCTGAAAAACTGGATGAACTGCTGCACCCCATTTTTGATACCGCCGCACTTAAAAAAGTTAAAGTGATGACCAAAGGGCTTCCCGCTTCTCCGGGTGCTTCCACAGGCCAGATTGTATTCCATGCCGATGAAGCTGAAGAATGGGCAGCCAAAGGTAAAAAAGTAATTTTGGTTCGTATCGAAACCTCTCCCGAAGACCTTAAAGGGATGAATGTTGCCGAAGGCATCCTCACCCAAAGAGGCGGTATGACCTCTCACGCAGCAGTTGTTGCCCGCGGAATGGGAAAAACCTGCGTTTCCGGTGCCGGCCAAATCGACATCGATTATAAAGCCAAAACCATTACCATGGGTGGCAAAAAATATAAAGAAGGTGATTTTATTTCGCTAAACGGCTCAACCGGTGAAGTTTACGATGGTCAGATTAAAACCATGGAACCCGGCTTAAGTGGCGACTTTGGTGAGTTGATGAAACTTGCCGACAAACGAGCAAAACTGTATGTACGTACCAATGCCGACACACCGCACGATGCACAGGTTGCCCGCGACTTTGGCGCACAGGGAATAGGCCTTTGCCGTACCGAACATATGTTTTTTGGTGGTGACAAAATTATCGCCATGCGCGAAATGATTCTTGCCGAAGATGAAACCGGACGTCGTGCCGCACTCGACAGATTGTTACCCATTCAGCGTAAGGACTTTGAAGGCATTTTTGAAGCCATGCAGGGATTGCCTGTTACTGTCCGCCTGCTCGACCCGCCATTGCATGAGTTTGTACCTCACGATGACAAAGGCCAAAAAGAGATGGCTAAAGTAATGGGGGTTGATGTAAAAGTTATCAAGCATAAGGTTGAAGACCTTTCGGAAGTTAACCCCATGCTTGGACACCGTGGTTGCCGTTTGGGAAATACCTATCCCGAAATTACCGAGATGCAGGCTCGCGCCATCATCGAAGCTGCCCTTAACCTGAAAGAAAAAGGCATTAAAACACATCCTGAAATTATGATTCCTTTAACAGGAACCCTGGCAGAGATGAAAATGCAGGAAGAGATTGTTCGCAACACCATCGCAAAAGTTTTTGAAGAGAGAGGTGAAAAAATCGACTTCCTTGTGGGTACCATGATTGAAATTCCGCGTGCAGCCTTAACAGCTGATAAGATTGCCGAATCCGCCGAATTCTTCTCATTCGGAACCAACGACCTCACTCAGATGACTTTTGGTTATTCACGTGATGATGCCGGTAAATTCTTACCCATCTACATTGAAAAAGGTATCTTGAAAAACGATCCTTTCCAGGTTCTTGATCAGGAAGGTGTTGGCCAGCTTGTTGAGATGGCCGTTAAAAAAGGCCAAAAAACCCGCAAGAAAATTAAACTTGGCATTTGCGGTGAACATGGCGGCGAACCCAGCTCCATCGAATTTTGCCACCGTGCAGGCTTACACTATGTAAGCTGCTCGCCATTCCGCGTTCCCATCGCACGATTGGCAGCTGCCCAGGCAAAGATTATGAATACGCATAGTTGGAAAAAAGCCAATAAATAAAGTTAGAATCTAACTAAATTAAGCCATCCGGATACAATTCCGGGTGGCTAATTTGTTTTATATATCTTTTATTAATTAAATTCGCCTTAAAATTTAAACCCTAAAAACATTTATTATGGCAAAAGATTTAAATAAAATTAAAAATGCACTCAAATCGTACGGCATCACCGATGTTGAAGAGTTGTATTACAACCTTTCATATGATGAGCTGTACAAACATGAACTCGACCCCAATAACGAAGGGTTCGCTAAAGGAACTTTAACCGACACCGGTGCCGTGGCAGTTGATACCGGCATTTTTACCGGACGTTCGCCCAAGGACAAATACATTGTTGACGAAGAGACTTCAAGAGACAATATCTGGTGGAAAAACGAACAACGTAAATCATCCGACAACAAGCCCCTTTCAGAAGAAAATTTTGAGTATTTACATAAAATTAGTGCCGATCGTTTGAATGGCAGAAAGCTTTACGTACAAGACGGTTATGCCGGTGCTAACGAAAATACACGTTTACGAATCCGCGTTGTAACCGAAATTGCCTGGATGGCACATTTTGTTAAAAATATGTTCATCCGCCCCACCGAGGAAGAGTTGGAAACATTTGAGCCGGATTTTGTAATGCTGAACGCTTGTCGTGCTACCAACCCCCGTTGGGAAGAGATGGGTATGAATTCGGAAGTATATGCTGTTTTTAACCTGAAAAAGAAATTTGCTTTGGTGGGTGGTACCTGGTATGGTGGCGAAATCAAAAAAGGCTTCTTCTCCATTATGAACTATTACCTCCCGTTAAAGGGTATTGCAGCCATGCACTGCTCGGCTAACACAAGCAAAGACGGTAAAGATGTGGCTATTTTCTTCGGCCTCTCGGGAACCGGAAAAACAACCCTTTCCGCCGACCCCAAACGGCTCCTTATTGGTGATGATGAGCACGGCTGGGACGATGATGGCGTTTTCAACTTTGAAGGCGGATGTTACGCCAAGGTTATCGACCTTGACCCTGAAAAAGAACCGGATATCTGGAAAGCCATTAAAAAAGATGCCCTGCTTGAAAATGTGGTGGTGGACGAAAAAGGCCACATCGACTTTAGTGATACATCCAAAACACAAAACACTAGGGTCTCCTACCCTATTTATCATATCGATAATATTGTTAAGCCGGTTTCAAAAGCAGGCCATGCACAAAAGGTTATCTTCCTTACGGCAGATGCTTTTGGCGTTTTACCTCCCGTTTCAAAACTTACCAAAGACCAAACAAAATATCACTTTCTGAGTGGCTATACTGCCAAGGTTGCCGGTACCGAAAGAGGTATTACCGAGCCGGTTCCATCCTTCTCTGCTGGTTTTGGTGCTGCATTCCTTTTGCTTCACCCAACAAAATATGCAGGTGAATTAATCAAACGTATGGAGCAAAACAATGCTCAGGCATACCTTGTTAATACAGGATGGATTGGTGGTGCTTACGGTGTTGGCAAAAGAATCGACCTGCCTACCACCCGTGCCATCATCGATGCTATTTTGGATGGCAGTCTCGATGTTGCCGAGTACGAAAACCTGCCATTCTTTAACCTTGCCATTCCAAAGGCTTTGGAAGGAATCGACAGCAAAGTTTTCAACCCACGTAATCTTTGGGAAGACCCAACCAAATGGGATACCCAAGCCAAAAAACTTGCACAGATGTTTATCAACAACTTTGAAAGTTTTACCGATAACGAAGAAGGAAAACGACTGGTGGCTGCCGGACCGCAGTTATAACCCTCTCCATTATCCATTTAAACAAACCCCGTTCCCAAAAAGAATGGGGTTTGTTGTTTTAAAGTCCGTTTTAAACCTGACAAAAATCCTGAAAATCAACTACCAGCTACAATTGTTAAAAACTACCTGTTTTTGGCTGTTTTAAAATAACCTGACGGCGGTTCTTTTTTCTACTTTTGCAGCATGAGTAAAATGGTAAAAACGGTATTGCTTTTGGGTTCAAACATTGAGCCACGGTTGACGTTTTTAAACCAAGCCCTGTCGCTTTTAGAAGAAGAAACAGGAAAAGCCGTTGCCATCTCGGAAGTTTATGAATCGGAGCCGTGGGGGTTTGAAGCAAAAACATCTTTTTACAATCAGGCAGTTGTGTTTGAAACTGATAAACCGGCCGGGGAGATACTAAATATTTGTATGAAGACCGAAACAGTTTTGGGAAGAAAGAGAGGTAATACTGAAGGATATGTTTCGAGAACCATTGATGTTGACATTTTATACTTTGGAAATAAGGTTATCAATACCAAAAATCTGGTTATTCCTCACCCAAGGCTGCATTTGCGCAGGTTTGCCCTGATGCCGTTAACCGAAATAGCAGCCGGTATGGTTCATCCGTTGTTAAACAAAGCCCCAAAAGAGTTGTTGACAGAATGCCCTGACCGCTCTGAAGTTAAGCTTGTAAATCAGTAAAACAGATGCAGTACAATTTTATAGCCATCGAAGGAAATATAGGCGCCGGGAAAACATCGCTGTCAACCCGCATTGCCAACGATTTTAATGCCAAACTAATTTTGGAAGAGTTTGAAGACAACGCTTTTTTACCCAAGTTTTATAAGGAACCTGACAAATACGCCTTTCCGCTGGAGATGACTTTTTTGGCTTCACGATATCAACAATTGAAAGATAAACTGGGTCAGCAGGATTTATTTAAAGATTTCACCATTTCGGACTACTACATTGTTAAGTCGTTGATTTTTGCAAAGAAAACCCTGCCTAGTGACGAGTACAACCTTTACACCCGTTTTTTCAACATTATTTTTACACAAATCCCCAAGCCCGACCTGTTGGTATATCTTTACCTTGAAACAACAAACCTGCAAGCCAACATTCATAAAAGAGGCCGACCCTATGAAATGTCCATTGAAAATGAGTATCTCGACAAGATCCAGGAAGGCTACTTTGAGTATTTTAAACAACAACCCGACAATCAAAGGGTTTTAATTATCGACACCAATAACATTGATTTTGTAAACAACAACAACGATTATAAAAAGATAGTTGACATTATCAACCGGCCGTATAAGCCGGGGATTCACAGGATAATACCCTAAAAAGCGAAATGCAAACCGGAATTATTAACTCTGACAGGCAATTTTCAATTTACAGCCAAATATCAAATAAATCATTCAATAACAATGTCATACATGGATAAAAGTCCGGAAATATTATCGGAGGAAAATTTCGCTTTTTTTATTCGATTGGTTTCAGGGTTTATTTCAAAGTTATAAGCAGTTCTAAAATCAACTTTTTCAAGTATCGAATGGTCAAAAGTTGCCATTAACAGATCACACTTGTCAAAAGTTGAACCGGATAAGTCACTTTCGGTAAAATCAACTTCATGAAGTGTCGTGTTTTTAAAGAGCGTATTTTTCAATTTTGTTTTATAAAACAGGCAATGGTCCAGAACAGCGTTTTCAAAGGATACCTCAAGTCCGAATTGATTACAGCCTTCAAAATTAATACCCAACATCTTACAATCCTTAAATTTCACATCTCGCAAGGCTGTTAAAAATAGTTTTACCATGGATAAGTTACAATTAACAAATGTGCACTCCGAAAAAATTATTCGTGACAGGTCGGATTCTGAGAAATCACAATTTGAGAAAGTACAGCATTCGTATTCTCCTTTGTCAAGTGATTTTTCAGTAAAATCATTTTTATCAAATACCTTATCTGCTACGTATGCTTCCATTTCAACCTACTAACTATTACTTTCAACCAATCTAATATCATTTCATTACACAAACACAAACCAATTCCGTCAAAGGTTTAAAATTATTCCCACTGCACCGGTAAAGGCCACTAAATAGATGATGATAAGCGTCTTCCAGAAGGAGTTGGCATGTTTCATATCCATAAACTGAAAAAAGACAAAAAAGAATTTGACAGCCGACAAACCAAGTATTAACAGGGCCGCCAAATACCAATTGTTAACGGTTCGTGACGAAATGGCGGTTATCAGCGTAATGATATAGAGTAAGATAATTATTTTTTCGTGTGTTAATTTCATGTGTTTAAAATTAAAGATTTACAAAACAAGATAAAGCATCGGAAAAAGCAGCAGCCAAATCAAGTCGCACAAATGCCAAAAGGCAGCACCCGCCTCAGCATCCAACACATCGTAGTCGCCTTTTCTTTTCTTTAAACCGAAATAGATAAAAAGCAAAAGGACCAATCCCACCATTACATGAATAACATGAAAACCCGTAAGCAGCCAGTAAAAATTAAAAAAGGTATTGTATCCCAAAGTAATGCCGTGCGAAAATTTTTCGGAATACTCAATTCCTTTGAGTATTAAAAACAGCAGGCCGCCACTCATGGCCAGCTTGATGGAAAACAGCGAGCGCTTTATGTTGTTTTGTTTTAAACTGCGAATGGCAACAGCCATAAAGTACCCGCTGGTAAGCAGAAAAAGGGTATTAATGGTACCAAACACAACATTTAACATCAACCTCGATTTATGAAACAGGGCAGGGTCTTCTCTGCTGGAAACAGCAAGCGCTATCAAAGCAGCTCCGAAAGTAATAAGTTCGAGCAGAATTAAAATCCACAACAAAATACCTCCCGGAGGGTAAAAAACGTTTTTGTAATCAACTTTTGTTTGTTCCATAATAAAAAATTATCCGTTATTTTCTGATTTTTTCGTAAAGCTTAACCAGTGCCCCGAGAAGCTCCATGGGTGTTGTTAAAATTTGATAGTGGTTTTGCCCGAACATAATGGGCAGATAGTATTTTGCCTGCGCTTCAATGGCAAGGGCATACGCATTTATTTGTTTCGATTGCAGTTCGTGCAACGCCTGTCTCACATCGTTAATGCCGTACTTTCCTTCGTAGCGGTCGTAATCGTTGGGTTTACCATCGGAAAGCAGGATTATCCATTTACTTTTTGATTCCCGTTGTTCCAGCAAGGTTCCCGAGTGTCGTAAGGCCGTTCCGATACGTGTGTAACCCTGCGGCTGCACCGTACCTATTTTGTATTTGGCACTGCTCCAGGCTTCATCAAAGGGCTTTAAACTTACATAGGTGGAATAGTTACGTGTTTTGGAAAAAAAGGCGTCAATGGAAAAATCAACATTAAACTCATCCAATATCTCGCCAAAAAGAATGGAAACCTGCTTTTCAACATCAATAATCCGGTTGTCGGCGGCGTAACCGTCGCTGGACAAGCTTACATCGAGCAGTAGTAAAATCGACAAGTCTTTTTGGGTTTTCCGCTTTGAGATATAAATTTTTTCGGAAGGTGTATGGCCGCTTTTAACATCAACTACATAATCGGTGAGGGCATCCATATCAAAGTCGTCACCCTGTGTTTGCCGCCGCTGCTGCTGGTAGCGGTTGTTGAGGTTAGCCAGCATTTTACGCAAAGCGGTAAGGGTAGCAGCGTGGTCTTTAAGGGTGGTTTTATAGTAATCGACATCCTTTTGTACAATCGACTTTGGATAGAGTTTACAAAAATTACGTTTGTATTTACGACTTGCGAAGTTCCATTCATCGTAACTCAGAAAGTAGTCGCCGGTACCGGCTTCAGCACTTTCGGCAACCGTAATGTTTTCAAGAAAGTCGGTTTGATATACCGAGTGCGTATCTTCATCGGTACGAATGGTATTGCTCATTTTAAGTTCATCCAGGGCATCTTTGTGCTCCTCCATCTCGTCGTCACCGTCAAAATCTTTCCAAATACCACCATTGTGCTCCTCCAGGGTTTCTATCTTTTCGTAATAGTTGTGTACCACCTGGTCTTCCTGCTGCTTTTTATCAACCTGAACGGTTTTAACCTCTTCAACCGGGTTGGCGGCTTTTAAAATGGTTTCCACTTTTTGAGCAGCCTTTTTCGCCCGGTCATCAAAGTTTTTTAACACATCATCATTGGCATCTTCAGGGTTGTTATTCATCCATTTACCAAAAAGAAAGGTGTAATCGGTAGGGGTATCCTGCCCGGCGGCAAGGTTATCGTAATGTGTTTTTAATTGGTCAAAGGCTCTTTTAATGGGCAGATATTCATCAAAAAGCTGTTTTAACACTTGTGGCGAAGTCTCCAAAGCTTTTTGTCTTGCCTTTTCGAGGGTAATATTATTGCTATGCGAAAAATTCAGGTTCAATTTTTTTTGTACCGAAAGGTAAAGCACCCTGAAAAGATAAAAACTCAGGTTTTGTTCGGCAGTGGGCATTTCGCCATAAAAGGCAGGCAGAAAAAAGTTGTTGTTTTTGTACCCGCCTTCTTGTTCGGCGGGAAATATTTTTATGGGTTCGCCTGTAATGGCATCGGCCAAAATGGTTAGCCGTCCTTTAATGTCGCTCAGATGCACAGTCTCTTTCCGGCCTGCAGTGTTTTTTTGTTTTCTCTTTTTTAAATAGTTTGAAAACAATCCGAAAAGATATTCATCGAAGCTCATCAGGGCTAAATCAACAGGTTAGACAAATCTTTCATAGCTTCAACAATTTCAGGCTCATCGCTCAGGGGTTCCACCACGGCGGTATGTACGGCAACTCTTTTGGGAAGACCCGAGTGAATAAGTTTGGCGGCATCCACCAACAAACGGGTGGAAACGGTTTCGGTAAGGCCCAGTTCATTCAGGTTTCTAATTTTTGAAGCGATGGATACCAGCTTTTTGGCAATATCTTTGTCGATTCCGGTTTCGTTTACCAAAATCTCTTTTTCTATCTGCTCCTCCGGGAAGTTAAACGACAGCGCCACAAAACGCTGACGGGTAGAAGGCTTTAGCTCTTTAAACCCCTTTTGATATCCGGGATTGAACGATGCCACCAACATAAAATCTTTGTGTGCTTTCACCGTCTCGCCCAGCTTATCGATGTATAACATCCGGCGATGGTCGGTAAGCGGGTGGATGGCCACAATAACATCGGGGCGGGCTTCGGCAATTTCATCAAGGTAAAGAATATATCCGTTACGAACGGCAACGGTAAGCGGGCCGTCGAGCCATACGGTTTCAGTTCCTTTAATGATATAACGGCCTATGAGGTCGGTTGAAGAGGTCTCTTCGTGGCAGGCAACAGTAAGCATCTTTTTATCAAGCTGATGCGCCATGTATTCGACAAACCTCGATTTTCCGGTTCCGGTAGGCCCTTTAAGTAGAATGGGCAGGTTGTTTTCAAAAGCTTTTTCAAAAACTTCTATTTCTTTACCAACCGGACGATAATAGGGTGCCTTCATGTGATAATAATTCTCTGTAATTAGCTAATTGCAATATTACTATTTAAACAGCTGCGGGATAAAAT
>JALVAQ010000205.1 GCA_027011095.1 Bacteroidales bacterium | reverse complement strand
GTATTGCAGGCTGCCGGCAGGAGCAGGGTGGAGTTTGTGAACTTTAACAGACTGAATACGCTCTCCTATAAAGGATGGAACTTATCGGGAGCGGTTACCTTTTACCAGTCGGATGTGGATGTGCTGCACTCCTCGTTTTTAAACAACAGCTGCGAAGATGCACTTAACATTGTCCGTTCTGATTTTCTTGTTAAGGATGTGGTTTTTAACCATACTTTCAGCGATGCTTTTGATTCCGATTTTAGCACCGGCCTGGTGGATAGTGTCTCTTTTATTCAGGTGGGAAACGATGCCATCGACTTTTCGGACAGTAAAATCTTAATTCGCAACTGTGTTGTTGACGGGGCAAACGACAAGGGGGTGAGTGCCGGTGAGGGAAGTCACTTAACGGTTGAAAACATGCAGATTTACGGGGCCAACATTGGATTGGCATCGAAAGACTTATCGGTGCTAACGGTAAAAAACGCCAGGGTTTCCAATTGTAATTACGGTGTTGTGTTATTGCAAAAAAAACCTGAATACGGCCCGGCTGAAATGAATCTGACAGATGTTACTCTTGAGAAGAATAAAACCGACTACTTAATCGAAAAAGGCTCGCAGGTTGTTGTTGACGGGCAGGTTAAAAACGGTAACCGTAAAAAGGTGGCTAAGATGTTTTATTAGCCGATAGCTTTTTCAACAGTTTCGTCAGCATATATTTTCTTTCTGCACTTTTGTTTTCGCGCACGTAATAGCTAAGCATATCGTTTTGGATAGAAAGGGTTGACAGCGAAAGCTTATCCCAGGTAGCATTAAGCCGCTCGTTGATACTTAGCCCGGTATTTTCACGCAAAAGGTTTGTCTTTTCAATTAACTCATCCAGAGCTTTTAATTTTTCGCTTATCTGTTCTGCAAGTACTTTGCTTTTTCCGTTGACGGGTTGTCCGGTTTTAAAGGGTTCGATTAAATTGTTTATTTCATCAATTTCGCTTTGAAGCTGTTTACTCATTGAGAGGTAAAGCTTTTCGAGCGATGTTAGTAAATCGTTGTTAACAATATGATTGAGTAGCTTCGAAAGGTCGATAACCATGTTTTCGTCAAGGTCTAACTGGTGGGTTTTATAGTCCTGAAATTTGGCATCGTTAAAAAGCACAATACGATTAGGGAATCCTTCAAGAAATTTGTTAACCAGAATTTTGTCGTTGTTGTAAAGGTTATGGAGCACATCTTCGAAGCTTTCAGGAACTTTAACTGTTAGCGGGGTAGGGGATTCAATCTGCTCAAGGTAGCTTTTTAGCTCTTTTTTCAACTTTTTCAGAACCTTGCGGCTAAAATTGTTAAACTCTTCGTTAAGAGTATTTATGTCGTTGATAAGCAGGTACCGTAACCGTAGTTTGAGAGCCAGCAATTGCAACGATACAACTTTTGAATTGGCAATAATATGCCGGTTTCTAATCCATACTTGTTCAAATTGTAAAATAGATTTTTCGGCTTTCTTCATTTTCGATACGGCACTTCTACCCGGAACCCGTTTATAGCCATAAGGGGTGTTACACAAGGCAATCGACTTATTAAACGACCTTGTTATACCTGCTGTTATGGTGTTTTCAATAACAATTCGGCTTTGCTTTGTAGTCTCCCGAAAATCGGCAATTACCTCTTCAAACGATGTTTCTTTGTCCAGCAAACTTTGTAATGCCTCACGGTATTTAACCTTTGAATAAAATTTTCCCACCTGATATTGTTCGATTACATCGTTTAGCTTGCTAAGCATTATTTCGAGCTTAAACACGGCATATCCCAACTCTTTTAACAGCTCAAGCCAGGTTGGAGCAAGGTCGGCCAGTAAAATTCGCTCTTTTATTTTTGAAAACGGAACTAAAAATTCGGTATGATCTTTTAAATGCAGCTCTTCGCCCGGAGCAAGATTAAAGGTTTTTAATAATTTGTTGCGTTCTTCGTTGGTAAGGGTTACCGTAATTTCATCGGGTAACAGGGTTCGTAACTTTATTTGTAACTCAGATAATGCACCGCTTAACATCTCCACTTTTCCCCTGAAAAAGACTTCGTTTTCTTCATAAAAGTTTTCGGTAATTTTTTTTGTTCGCGTGGTAAGTTTCAGGTTTTGGTTGGTAATAAACAACCTCAGGTCATCGTCCTGGTCTTTTAGCTTTTGATGAATGGTTTCGTAGGAAGACTTCCATGTTTTTTCGATGTTGGCAATCAGTAAATACCATTTTGAAAAGAGGGGGTCAAGATGCTGTTCGAGTATCTGTTTTGTAAATTGAATGTAATGTTCGTAATAGCGGTTTATTTCGGTTTCTAAAGCTGCCGAAACGGGTTTGGCAAGCGATGGTATTTTGAGGGCAGTCGTTTTTTCGCGGTTTGAGAATCCACGTTGATTGATGCCCGGAACAAAACCAATGTGAAGCTCCTGAAACAGTGATGATGCTTTAACAAGGGCAGTGGTTCCGATATTTAAGCAAAGCCGGTCGGTGTTTTTAATAAAAGCCTCCTCTTTGCCTTCGGTGATGTCGGGGAAACCGATAAAAACCAAATCAGTATTAATTGATTCCTGTTTGATGATGTCGTAAATCGACCGTTTATCAATTTCGTTGTTGATAACTCTTATTTCGGCATCAATACGCATGTTAGCCAGTACATTACGGGCATCACGTTCAATCCACGATTTGTTTTCGTTTACAGGATTAACAATCATAATACGCACTCTGGCGTTA
>JALVAQ010000204.1 GCA_027011095.1 Bacteroidales bacterium | reverse complement strand
TTCATATAGTTCAAAAGACAGTTTAATAGAATACATTAGAAATCAGGAACTCCATCATAAGCAAATTTCCTTCCGGGATGAACTCATTGATCTATTACATGAGCATCATATTGAATTTAACGAGAAATATTTGCTTTAACCTGCCATAGTAACGCCCCGCTTCGGGGGCTTTACGTATTTTTGTTGTATCCACCGGGCTTCACCCGGTGCTATTCAAATAGCATCCCTTCGGGACTTTGGTAAAGAGTCGTTGAAAAAAACAGGTAAAGTTTTTTTAGCTTAACAAAATCGCTATCACATCAAAATAGGAATTAGCCTTACCGTTATGGTTTTAACAATAATTAGTAAAACAATTTTAACGGAAGCAAAGAAAATATTAGTTTTATAAGCTCGTTAAAATAAAGACAAAAGTCATGTAAATATGATGAAAAAAGTATCTCTTTCAGTGGTTATCGTTCTCCTAAGCATGCTTTCAACAGTTGGTTCGGCGCAAAAATTATGGTCGCTCGAAGACTGTATTACCTATGCATTTGATAACAATTTACAGATTAAGCAAAGTGAGTTAAGTGTTGAAACCGCCAACAATGAATATCTGCAACGCAAGTTAAACCTTATCCCTTCGCTTAATGCCTCAACCTCATACAACTTTGGCTGGGGACGATCGGTTGATATGGCAACCTACAAATACACCGACAAAAATACGCAGCAGAGTTATTTTAACATCAGCTCCGATGTTACATTGTTTAATGGATTTCAACAACTTAACAGTATCAGGCAAAAAGAGTTCGATTATCTGGCTCAAAAATACAACTACGAAAAGATGAGGAATGACATGTCGCTTAACATTGCCTCAGCCTATTTGCAAATACTATTTAGTATCGAGTTGGTAAAAAACGCCGAGCGGCAGGTGGAAATTACTCAACAGCAAATCGACCGAACCAAAAAGCAGGTGGAGGCAGGAACCGTTGCGCGGGGAAACCTTTTGGATATTGAATCGCAGGGAGCTACGGAACAAGCTACCCTGGTTTCAAATAAAAACCGGTTGATGCTGGCTTACCTTGATTTAAAACAGCTTCTCGATTTAAAAGCAAGCGATCAATTTGACATTGAAAAGCCCGACTTAAAAGTAGATTTGGATGCTGCGGAAGTGGTTTCGCCCGATTTAATTTACCGGAAAGCAGTAAATATTATGCCCGAAATAAAGGGCGCCGAGTCGCAATTGGGAAGTGCTCAAAAAAGTCTTTCCATTTCAAAGGGTGCCCGTTATCCGCGGTTAACCATGAATGGGGGGTATGCCACCAATTATTCCGATCAGATTAGAAAGAGCAACAATCCGCTGGATCCCGATTTTAACCAAATCAAACCTTTCCCCGATCAGTGGCGCGATAACCGAAACATCACCATGGGTTTCAGGCTGTCCATTCCGGTGTTTAACGGATTTCAGGTTTCCACACAAATTAAGCAGTCGAAAATTTATTACGAAAATGCCAATCTTAATCTGCAACTGGAAAAAAACCGGCTTCGTAAAAATATTGAACAGGCCTATGCCGATGCGTTGGCAGCCTATCAAACTTTTGTTGCCAAACAAAAATCGTTGGCAGCTTTAACCGAATCGTTTAAATATTCGCAGGAAAAATTTGATGTGGGCATGATTAATGCCACCGATTATAATGTGGCCAAAATTCAACTTTCCAAAGCGGAATCCGATCTTGCCTCGGCCAAATACGACTATATTTTTAAAACCAGAATTTTAAATTTTTATCTCGGCAGGCCCATTACTTTAAAAAATGTAACCGTTAAATAGTGTTTAAACAAATCCTTTGCCTACTTTTAAATATTGAAAAACCCGAAAAATTATGAGTGGAAAAAAAAGCAATAAAAAATGGTTATACATTGGGCTGATTGCTGTGGTTGTTATTATAACCGTTCTTGCCATTAAAAAGGGGCAAAGCAAAAAAGCAACCCGCGTGGCCGTTGAAAAAGCCGAACCGAGAACCATTATTGAAACCGTTTCGGCCAACGGAAAAATACAACCGGCCAAGGATATAAAAATCAGCCCCTATATTTCGGGTGAAGTAATTGAACTCAATGTTAAAGAGGGCGATTTTGTTCATAAGGGCGATATGCTGGCTAAAATCGACCCTCAAATTTATGTGTCTAATTACGACAGGGCACAAGCGGCCTTAAAATCATCGCAGGCCAACGAAGCACAGGCCAAGGCCAGGTTTACGCAGTCGAAAGCACAGTTTGGCAAAGCAAAACTCGACTTTAAACGCAGCGAAAAATTATGGAAACAGCAGGTTATTTCGGATGCCGAGTACGATGCCGCCAAATCGTCGTACGAAGTGAGTGAAGCGGAAGTAAAAGCCGCTGAAGAGAGCTATAAAGCAGCACAATTTCAGGTAAACAGTGCCAGAGCATCGTTAAAAGAGGCACAGGAAAACCTGAACAGAACCAGCATATTTGCACCCAACGACGGAACGGTTTCGCGCCTAAGCGTGGAGGTGGGCGAACGGGTTACGGGTGCTTCGCAGTTTTCGTCGGGAACCGAAATTATGCGCATCGCAAACCTGAATGTTATGGAGGTGAATGTTGAAGTAAACGAAACCGATATTGTAAGGGTATCGTTGCTCGATACGGCGCTTATTGAAGTGGATGCCTATCTTGATAGAAAATTTAAAGGGGTTATTACCGAAATTGCCACATCGGCCAACACCACCGGTACCAGCATCGATCAGGTTACCAACTTTGATGTTAAAATCAGGATGCTAAAATCATCGTATCAGGATTTAATTAAAAAAGGTAGCGCCATCTCTTCCCCTTTTCGCCCTGGCATGTCGGCTACCGTTGAAATTCAAACGGAAACAGTAAACAACGCCCTTTCGGTACCCATTCAGGCAGTTACCACAAGAGCCGATACAACAGGAAGAATTAAGAGCGCTTTGGAGAAACGTGAAGAGAAACGAACCAAAACCGATAAAACCGAAAAGGCAAAAGAGTACGTTTTTGTTGTTAACGATGATGTAGCCAAACTTACACCGGTTAAAACAGGCGTACAGGACAATATGTACATTCAAATTGTTTCGGGTTTAAAGGAGGGTGACAAAGTAATTACAGCGCCTTATCGTGCTGTTTCAAAAAAGCTGAAAAACAATGATAAAGTTACCGTTGTTGATAAAAAACGATTGTTTGATAAAGAAAAGAAAAAATAGTTTTGGCAGTAATATTAAATATTGAAACCGCCACAAGGGTTTGCTCGGTTTCGCTGGCGGTTGATGGCGTGGTTAAAGCCATAAAAGAGTCGAAGATTAAGAATTCGCATGCAGAGCAGGTAACCCTTTTTTCGGAAATGGTTGTACAAAAAGCGGGTTTTACCTTTAACGACCTCGATGCCGTTGCCATCAGCAAGGGGCCAGGGTCCTATACGGGGCTGCGTATTGGTGTCAGCTCGGCAAAAGGTTATTGTTTTGCACTTGACATTCCGCTTATTTCGGTGGGCACGCTTGATGCCATGGCCTGGGGCTTGATTTATGCCCTGCGTAACAAAAAACAAAAAACGGATGCCTATTATTATTGCCCCATGATTGATGCCCGCCGCATGGAAGTGTATGATGCCGTTTACGATTATCGCTTAAACAAAGTAAAAGAGGTGTCGGCGACTATTTTGGAAGAGAATACCTACGACCAATATTTTGAACGACATGCCATGGTTTTTGGTGGCGATGGTGCCGCCAAAGCCAAAGACCTCTATTTTAAAAATTCGCATAAAACCTATTTTTTAGATGGATTTGAACCCTCTTCAATGTTTATGGCGGAGCTTGCCGAGCAGCAATATCAAAAGCAGCAGTTTGAAGATGTTGCCTATTTTGAGCCTTATTATCTAAAGGAGTTTGTGGCCGGTATTTCCAAAGTTAAGGGGCTGAGGTAAAACGGGTTTTATCTTCGGTTTATCTGTTTTTAATTAATTTTTTAAAAACTGTTTTTCCTAATTGAAAATCCAGTTTTATAAAATAGAGTCCGTTGGGAATGGTTGACAGGTTAAATGATTCTGCTTGTGTAGTAACTTTGTGTTGGTAAACCGGCACACCTTTTATAGTATAGATTGTTATTTGAATGAGATTGTCGGCGCCTTTTGTAAAAACACCTCTTTTGTTTTTTGCAGTGGCGCATCGGTGGTAATGGCAATACAAAATTCGGTTCTTACTTTGGGAATGCTGCTAAGGGATATGGTTCCGTTCATCAGCTCAATAAGCTCGTTGGTAAGTGCCAGCCCGATGCCGGTTCCTTTAATAGGTATGTGAATTGTCAACCTGATAAAACCGGTCGAAAATGTGAGGTAGGTGCTCTTTTTTATGTTTTATTGGCCTTTATCTGTCTTTTAAAATCTTTTTGGTGGCCTTTTCCGTATAAAATTAAAATTTTATTGTCAGGGCTGTTTTTAATTATATCGATTAAATAGCGGTTTCGGAATTCCACAACAATGGCTTTGTACTGCTTGTTGGTGTATTCAATGTTTTTAGCAAAGGGTTCGCCAAACGGTGTGTTTAAGTCGGTGCTGTCCAGCGTAAGAACACCGTTTTGCTTTTCCCATTCGTTGATAAACTGCAAGTAATTTATGTCTGCCCTTACATCGGTGCTGTCGGTTCCCAGCTCGGAGTAATCGGGTTGCGGAATGTATTTTTCCGAGAAACCTTCAGGAGCATTTTCCTTATAGGAGCCGCTAAACCCTTTAATTTTTCTGACTTTACGTCTGATGGTATCTTTTACTTTCGGGTTATCGGTAAAGTGAGTACTAATTGATTCGTAGTAAACTACATACCCTTTTTGCTTATACATTTTTACCTTTTGTGCAACATCATCATAAAATGCTTTTTTACCAAGGTGATGCATGGGAATGTATTTGATATCCTTATCAAAAAGTGTGTATGAATATACTTTCGCTTTTTTCAGGTTAAGTTGTGATAAACTACTTATAATTTTACACGATTGAAATGTTGTTGCAATGAGTATTAAAACAATCAGTTTTTTCATTTGGTACAAAATTTAGGTTGAGTAAATAATTGCTGCCGGTTAACCTTGGTCCGGTTCTTAAAGCAGTAAAAATAGTAATTTTCAGAAAACAACCTTTACATTTTAAGCAATCCCTTTACACTTTTTGATATTGCCAGGCCTCCATTCACCATATAGTTTTCGTGGTTATATTCCATGCTCTTCAGGTCGTACAGGTAGTTGACCATAATGCCGAAAGAGTCGGAAAGGCCATGAGCAGAGCTGTTTCCCATCCAGTTGATACGATAAAGTTCGGCACCGTTGCCAAAATGAAAACGTGCCACAGGGTTTAATGGCTTTTCACCCCTTTTAACATTCACAAGATAATGAGCACATGCCTGCATAAGCGGTTTTCGTACCTTTTTGACGAGTTTTTCATTTTTGTGCCAGCCGGGTGTTAAAACTTCTTTTAACAACTCGCGGTTTTTGTCAAACAGTGCGCCATTCCTCTTCTTTAATTCTAATTGCAGCCATTTGGAAAATCCTGTTACGGGCGACAGGCTGCTAAAGGTTTTGATGTCGGCATTTTCGCGCTTAATTTCCATAACAGCCATTTTGATAAGAAAATTACCCAGCGGAATACGCCTCAACCCGCGTTGGCAGTTGTTAATGGAGTAAAAAATTGCGGTGTTACGTTTTACATCTGTTTCGTTATCGTTTAAGATGGCTTGTACCGAGCTGGCAATACCTTTGGTGAGAGCTACTTCAACAAATATTAGCGGGTCGTCTTCCAAAGCCGGGTGGAAATAGGCATAGCACCTCCGGTTATTTACTAACCGTTGTTTAAGATCGTTCCAGTTGCCAATGTTGTGTACTGTTTCGTAACGGATAATTTTTTCAAGAATGGAAGCTTCCGTGTCCCAGTCAATTTTTTCAAGCACCAGAAATCCGGGGTTGAACCAGGTGGTAAGCAGCGTACGTAAATCCACATCCAGCGGTTTAAGCCCGGGGTTTTTGGGTAGAAAGCTCAAAAGGTCTTCGCGCATCTGCACAATGGCTTTGGTGCCACCGGGTGCCATGTTAATCCTGCTAAACAGTTTCCGGCATTTGGTTTTAAGGCTTTGCTGAAGCTTTTCTCTCGTTTCGGGACCCGGATTGTGGTACAGCTCTTCTGCTCTTGCTTTTATTTCCTGAATATCTACCTCTGTTATTTTTATAAGCTGTTGGAAGTAGGTGAGTTTATCTTTTTTATTTAACTTGTTATAGTGGCTGACAATTTGCCGCGCCAGGGCTATCCCTGATGCAAGTCCTTTGTGTGATATGAGGTCGTAGCTCAGTTCCAACAGCTCCTGAACAGGGGTGCCGCGCAGTTTTGAGCTATCGAGAAACTTTTCGCCGGCATCGGCAATGGATTCGAAAATATTTCTTGTTAATTTTCCTAATTTATTCATGATAATAGTTTTAGCCGACTGAGATGTTGGTAAATAACAATGGATTTAAAGATACAAAAAAAATTGGAATTTATAGCGGAAACAGCAATTTGTTGGCTGAATATGTTTATTAATAAAAAAATGTAATTTTGTATCCAATTAGATACAGTAATTATGTTCTTTATTGAGAAAACAGCGGAATTTGATAGATGGCTGAGGAAGTTAAAAGACTTTGAAAGCCAAAGGAAAAATTCTATTTAGAATACAGAAAATGACGGACACTTTGGAGATTGCAAACCTGTAGGTGACGGAATTAGGGAATTACGAGTGAATTTCGCTAAAGGATACAGAGTTTATTTCAAGGAAAAAAACGGGGTAATAATTGTTCTACTAATTGGAGGAGATAAGTCATCTCAACAAAAGGACATTGCGAAAGCAAAAGAAATCTGGAAAAAATTAAAAAAATAGAAAAAATGGAAACTTCAAAATTTGACATAGCGGATTACTTGGATAGCAAAGAAATGATAGCAGAGTATCTCAATACTGTTTTAGAAGAAGGAGATAATGCAGATGTAATTATTGCCATTGGACATATTGCCAAAGCGATAGGAATGACCAAAATATCGGAAGAAACAGGATTGAGTAGAACGAGTTTGTATAAAGCATTATCGGACGGAGCCAAACCTCAATTTGCAACAATAATGAAAGTTTTAAAAGCAATTGGAGGACAGATTCAAGTGAATCCAATGTCCGCTTGAAAAAATAACAACACTACAACAAACAAAAAAAACTACTCCCTGTTTATTACATTCGGTTTGTTGGTGATAAATCCGTCGACTCCCAAATCTTTAAGTTTCTTAAACTTGTCAAAATCATCAATGGTCCAAACATTTACTTTTTTACCCTTTTGGTGGATGGCGTTAATAATTCGTTTGTTGGCAAACTGCCAATTCAAACTGTATTCGGTAATGTACTGGTGTTTTTCAAAACTGTAATACTCGGGTACAAATCCGGCGCCAACATATACGGGCAGCAGCGAAAGCTTACCTATAAAAAGTTTGTGCAGTGTGATGTCAGGCTCCAGTTGGTGAACCTGTTCCAAAATATCGGTTTTAAATGAATGAATAATACACCAGTCGGTGGCATTATACTTTTTAATGATGTCGATAACATGCTCTACAATTTGAGGGTAATATTCGTCACCATCTTTAAGCTCGATAACAAACTTTGCTTTTCCGTTAATAAGCTTCATGGCCTCTTCGAGCAGGGGGATTTTTTCGCTCTTAAACTTATCGGAAAACCAGCTTCCCGCATCAAACTTTAAAAGTTCCTCGTAGGTATAATCTTTTATTTTCCCTTTGCCGTTGGTGGTTCTGTCGATGGTTTTATCGTGCATGATAACCACTTTACCATCCTTCGACTGGTGCACGTCCACCTCAATCCGGTCAACATTGTATTTTAATCCTTCTTTAATGGCTGATAAAGTGTTTTCAGGAGCCAGTGCGCCCGCTCCACGGTGTCCGGTAATGGTAATATTGTTGTTTTTCATGGGTGCAGGTGTTGAATAAAAAACGGGTGACAGAGAGGTTAAAATATACAAAATAAAGAGCAGTAAAATAATGATAATGGTTTTAAGGGCTTTTTTCATGGCTTACGTATTTAATTACAAACTACATAAGTGCAAATGTAGCATTAAACTTTAATATTACCTTTCACCCTTTTTAAAACCCAGTTTTGGAAAAGTTTTACAACGATGACGAAGAACTTTTCCAAAACTCAATAGTTCTATAGCGATGCCAAAGAACTTTTCTAGAACTTGATAACGATGCTGAAAAACTTTCCTCAAACTCTAAATTTAAAACCATTTCCCCCCTTCCATCCTTCCACTCCCCACCCAATTTAGATTTCGTTATAAATTCTTAAAAAAAGCAACATTTACAATGAATTTAGTAGAGGCGATTTTTACCATAACGTATTTTTTCTAACTTTGAAAACCTTAAAAAAGTTAGTTATGAAATATGAAATATTAAAACCCGAGGTTAACGATGGTATTGCTGTTGTTACCATTAGCCGCCCCAAAGCATTAAATGCTTTGAACACCCGTTTTTTTCAGGAAATGGACGATTACATAGCATCCGTTAAAAACGATAGTTCCATTAAAGTGTTGGTTATTACCGGCGAAGGAAAAGCCTTTGTGGCCGGCGCCGATATTGCTGAAATGGTGGATAAAAACGGGGAGGAGGGAAGTGCCTTTTCACGTTTGGGGCAGGCAACCTTTAGAAGTCTTGAAAAATTAAACATTCCCGTAATTGCCGCTATTAACGGATTTGCCCTTGGTGGTGGCCTCGAGCTTACCATGGCTTGCGACTTTCGTACGGCAAGCACCAAAGCCAAATTTGGGCAACCCGAAGTTAATTTGGGGCTTATTCCCGGATATGCCGGTACACAACGACTGCCACGGCTCGTGGGGCAGGGTGATGCCCTTTACCTGTTAATGACTGCCGATATGATTGGTGCTGATGATGCGCTGCGCATAGGGTTGGTGCAAAAAGTTTTTGAACCGGAAGCACTTATGGAAGAGACCCTGAAAATTGCCAAAAATATTGCCTCAAAAGGTCCCAATGCTGTTAAGCTGGTAAAACAGGTTGTACGTCAGGGGCTGGGTATGGACTTTGACAAAGGCTCGGAACTGGAAGCAAAAAACTTCGGCTCGTTGTTTGGCGAAGGCAACGAAGGCAAAGAGGGTATGGCGGCATTTTTAGAGAAAAGAAAGCCGGAATGGAATTAACAAGAACTAATAATAAAAGTTATGGATATTCAAATTCAAAAATTAAACATTATTCATCGTTTAATTCAGGTTAACGATATAAATGTGATTCAAAAAATTGATTCAATACTTGCAAAAAGTTCTGATAATATTACTCCTATGACTTTAGAGGAATTTTATGCCAGAATTGAGGAAGCAGAAAATGACATTACCAATGGAAGGATTACTTCTCATGATGATTTTCTAAAAGAAATTGAAAAATGGTAAAAAATACCAAAATAATTTGGTCTGACCGTGCAAAAAACGACTTAAGAATAATTTATGAATATTATAATGA